>JALYLW010000042.1 GCA_030774055.1 Acidobacteriota bacterium | reverse complement strand
CGCGAGCGCAGCGCGAGGGGCGACGCAGCCGAGCCGAGCGGAAACCGCGAGGCGGCCGGGTTGCGACGACCCTGGGGAACGAAGTTCGGGCGTATACTTCTGCGCGCCATGCAAAGATTGAAGCGGCTCGCCGTGTGGTGTGCCCTCGCGCTGTTCTTCGCGCTGGCACTCTCCGGCTGCTTCCTTTCGAACTTGCAGCCCTGGCACGAGCCGGGCACGGCCGTCTATGAGCCCGCGCTCCTCGGCACTTGGGCGATGAAAAACTGTTCTGACAACGATGAGAACAAGCAGAAGTACTGCGTGATGACGTTCAAACCGCGCGCGCAGGAGCATCACGACCAGTACGAAGGCAAGAAGGACCAGGGCTATGAGATAACCTTTCGCGGCGACAACGGCGTAGAGAGCACGTTCAGTGCGTTCCTGTTCGAGGCGAGCGGCGAGCGCTTCCTTGAGTCGGTGGCGGACACCCCGCCCAAACTCGATCCGGCATTCGCTCTCCATATCGTGCCCGTGAACGTACTGTGGCGGGTACGCATGTCAAAGGGTCAGCTGAGCCTGGAGCCAATGAAGCTGAGCTGGGCCGCCGACCTCGCGCGTTCCGGCAAGCTGCCGCCGCACGTGATGACGGACAAGAACTCGCCCCTGCTCAACGCAACGCCCAAGCAGGCGACCGCCTTCCTCGCCGAGTACGCGAAGGATCCGCAGGCTTTCGACGACGCGAAGGTCTGGACGAAGGGAGCGCCGCAGGCGGCCACCGCTGCGCCGAAGCCGCAAAAGAAGAAGTAGTTATTCGCTCTTCTTGCCGCCGGGAGGCGCCGACTTCTCTTTGTATTTCTTGAGCGCGGACTTGCGCAGCGTGTCGCCGATGTTCTTGTTCATCGAGAGCGCCTTCAGGTCGTTCACCAGCAGATGATTCTGCAGGGGCAGGCCCACGTCGATGGGCGTCCGCGGATTGTTCGCCAGTGACCGGACCACGCCGTAGTTCTTCATGAATTTACGGCTGCGCGCGATATCGCGCAGCACGCTCTCCTGCACGTTCTTCATCCCCGCGAAGGTCTCCGCCTCGGCGTCGGATATTTTGGGTGACTGCAACACCGCGCCGGAGACGACCTTCGACCCATCGCGGATCAGGATGTAGCGCTCGTCCTTCGTGCCCTTCATCGCCTGCTGCACGCGCTCGCCTACGCTCATCTTGGCGAGTTTTTGCAGCGTGGACTGGCGTTCCTTGGTCTTGGCTTCGGCCGCGCGCATCTTCAGGGTCGTCTCATCGAGCGCGGTCTGCGCCGCGGCGGCGGCGGTGGCAGCGGCGGTGGCGGCGGCCGCGACGGCTGCGGCGGCGGCATCGTGCGCATCAGGGGCAGCGGCGATGTCGGCTTCGTCTTCCAGCGTGCCGCCGACCAGTTCGAAGGCTTTGCCTTCCTCGGCTGCGATCTCGGCGGCGTGGTCGATCTCGTACTGCGTCTTCTCGCCGCTCTCGAGACCTTGGTAAGCCTCGAACTGAGCAGTGTCTTCGCCGAGATTTCCCAGCGCCGCTTTCAACCCGTCGTACTCTTCGCGGCTCAGATGATGATTGGTGGCCAGCGCGTGCAAAATGTCTTTGGAGGCGCGCACGCGTGCCGACTTCAGCATCATATCCACGATCTCGCGCAGCGGCGTCTGCGCCATCGTCTGCAACGTGGCTTCGCGGACGGAAGGGTTCTCGAGCAGCGCCGGCACCAGCTTGGGACGCCGGTTCTCAGGCGCGCAGAAATACTGCAACACCTCCCACGCCGTCGCCGGGTCGGAGCAGATCTCGATGGAAACCTTTTCGTCCCAGCCTGCCAGCGTCATCTTCGCCGGTTCGGCGAATACGGGACTATTGGTGAGGAACACCAGGATCTCGACCATCTCGTTGGCGGGAAGCGCGAGCGCGCCCTTGGCCGCCGAACGCATCACGTTCGCCGGCGCCGCCGACTGCTTGATCAGGTCGAGCATCCGCGCCATGCGTCCCTACCTTTGCAGACCTTGCGCGGTGAACACAACGACACGCGGCTTGTTCTCGGGGCCGAGCTGCGGCAGCGTTTTGCCGTTGTGCGAGATCTCCACGCCACCCGCATTGCCCAGCACCAGCTTCACGCGCTTCTGCGCGTGGATGGATACGGCCTGGTCGGTGGCCTTCATCTGCACCTCGCGCGCCGGCTTATCGTCGGCAGTATAAGAGATCCAGGCATCCTGCTTGGCGCGGATCTCGAGCTGGAATCCATCCGGAGCGATGACGGCGTCTTTCTTCAACTCCGGCGTCTTGCTTGCGGAACCAGTCGCGGAACCAGTCGCGGAACCAGTCGCGGCACCATTCGCACCCCCGGCCGCTGCGCTGGTGGGCGGCGCAACATCCTTCTTCGGGTCGGCTATCAGCGCATCGGCGGCGGTGGGGCCCGGGGAGGACGCGGAAGCCGCCCTCGGCTGCTGTGTCGCCGCCGACGACGCAGCCGAAGCAGCGGGCGCGGAGACCGCCGCGGGCGTGGCGTTCATCGCCTGCGCAGCTTCCTCTTCGGCCAGCTTCTTATTCTGGTGCCAGCGCCATCCAGCAATACCGCCGGCGATGAGCAGCACGACGACCGCTACCACCATCCAGTTCGCCCCATCCGACGGCGCGCCCCCGGTGGCGAGTTCCGGCTGCGGATTCGCGGCGGCGTTGGGCAACGGCTGCTCGCCCTCGCCCGCAGCAGTCAGATAATCGGCGACCGCCTGTTCTTCATCGATGCCCAGGTACTTGGCGTAGGCGCGCACAAAGCCTTTATTGAAGATGCCGCCGGGAAGCTGGTCGAAGTCTTCTTCTTCGAGCGCGCGCAAGCTGCGCGTGCCGATCTTGGTGGAAGTAGCAATCTCTTCCAGGGTGATGCCGCGCATCTCACGCTCGCGCTGCAGTCGCTGGCCGAAGGATCCCATGATGCGATGTGTCCTGAAAGAGAGTTTTTGAGCGGTGGGGGTTTTTCCGCAGGAGCGCGCTCATCATAGGTTCGTTCGCGCGCGCGAGTCAAAGGAAAAACAGCCGTAAGCGCCGTATCCGCAACGACTTTCCGCCGCTCTAAGGGTTGTTGCCTAAAACGCATCCCGGATGGGCGCTTGGTTGCTGGATAAGCAAATCGTGCATATAATACGCGCCACTTGGCGTCCCCGCTCGACCGCCCAGGACCCTAGGCATGACCGAAGCAGCCGGCACTGACCGCAGACGCGAGCTTCAGGAACTCACCATCTTCCACGATGTGGCGAAGGCGCTCACGTCGTCGCTGAACCTCGACTCGGTGCTGCAGACCATCATGGAGAAGATCTCCGAATACTTTCGGCCAGACACCTGGTCGCTCCTGATGGTGGATGAGAACAAGGACGAGCTCTACTTCGCCATCGCCGTTGGTCCCGCCGCCGACACCCTCAAGAACCTGCGCCTGAAGGTGGGGGAAGGCATCGCCGGATGGGTGGCCAAGCATGGCGAGTCGCTCATCGTGCCCGACGTTTATACCGATCCGCGTTTTGCCAAGCGCATCGATGAGATGACGAAGTGGCAGACGCGCTCCATCATCTGTATCCCGCTCAAGTCGAAGCACCGCACCCTGGGCGTGATCCAGCTCATCAATTGCGACATCAATAATTTCACCGACAACGAGATGTTCTTCCTGCACGCGCTCTGCGACTACGCTGCCATCGCGGTGGACAATGCCCGCGCGGTCGAGCGCATCCAGGAACTCACCATCACCGACGACGTCACCGGCCTGTACAACGCGCGCCATCTTTATAAGACGCTCGAGGCCGAGGTCTACCGCTCGGCGCGCTTCGGCTACCAGTTCACCGTGGTCTTCATCGACCTTGACCACTTCAAGCAGGTCAACGACACGCACGGCCACCTCGTCGGCTCCAAGCTGCTGGCCGAGATCGGGTTCAAGATCAAGGCGCAATTGCGCCTCATCGACTTCGCCTTCCGCTACGGCGGCGATGAGTTCGTCATCCTGCTGCCGCAGACGGGGAAAGATTCCGGCCTGGTCGTGGCCAAACGCCTGCGCGACGGCTTCCGCAACTCCACCTTCCTGGGCGACGAGAACCTGAACATCAACGTGCGCTGCTCCATCGGGATGGCGACGTATCCGGAAGACGCGAAGAGCGCGCACGAGATCATCCGCCAGGCCGACGAGATGATGTACATGGTGAAGAACTCCACCCGCGACAACATCGCCGTCGCCCAGCAGGGCATGGTCAAGTAGCCAGCCTGCAGACCCTACTTGCGCTTTTCCAGCGCCGGACTCTTCGTCGTCCCGGTATCGGTGCGCTCCTGCGGGGCCGGACGCCAGGCTGCGTCGTTGCGCGGTGCATCCGGATCCACGCCAAAATCCCACACGTAGAGGTTCATCTCTTTCGGGCTGAGCATCTCGACGATGGCGTACTCGCCGGGCGCGAGCTGTGCCGCGGGCGTGAGCTTCACCCACCCACCGGAGACAGGCTCCTGCTGCACCGCGACCCAGCTTCCCTGCTGCGTGATCTTGCCGGTGAGCGCGATCTTCAAGTTGCCGACCACGCGCGTGCCATTACTCGCACCCCTGTTCCCCGAACCTTTCACTTGCACGCGGACGATGCGGAAGCGGTCGTTCTTCTGGTCGAGGTCGGTCTTCTTCGTGCTATCGGCATCGTCGCTGGCGACGTTGAGGAAGAACGCCGGCTGACCGTTGTGCGCCTGCACCCGCGCGCGCGTCCCCTTCAACTCGATGGTCTGCTTCACCGACGCGAACGGATTGAGCGCCGCACGCAGGATGTTCTTGCCGCGCTCGGCGTTGATCTCGCCACCATCCTGCACCATCTCGACCAGCGTAGGTTCGCCGGCAAACGGGTCGAGCAGGTAGACGCCGCCTTCGTACGGCAGCTTCAGCCCGCGCGCGACCTCGGGAGTTTTGGCGGCCTCGAGCTTGCGCTCGGCCTCTTCCTCCGCCGAGAGCTGCAGCACCTCCCGCGACACGCCCTTGGGATGGTCCTTCTCCCAGTTGTTGGTCGCCGGCCAATCCACCAGCGCGTTGGGCAGTTCCTCCCACATCGAGCGCTCGGCCGAGTAGTAGCGGACGCGGTCGCCCTTGACCTCCCACTTCGTCGCCATCTGGTAGGAGCCGTCTTTGAGGACGAGCCGCTTGCTGGCGCGGTCCTGTGAATGGACGAGCGCCGGCACGCCGATGGCCAAGGCCATCAGCAGCAGGAGCACGCTTTGGAAGAGACGTCTCATGAGCTGTGCAGGTACTCAGTTTAGATGCATCCGCGACGCAGAATGGCTAGTGCCCGCCACTCTCACTCTCCCAAAAATCCTGTATAATCAATCGTGCACCCTAGGTACACCCAGGCATTAACCTCCAGCCACCGCCTGGGAGAAACTCCCTCAAAATCTAAACTGCGGCGAGGCCTCGTCTGATGGCTGCTAAGTACATCTTCGTAACTGGCGGGGTGGTCAGTTCTCTGGGCAAGGGCTTGGCGGCGGCGTCCATCGGATGCCTGCTCGAGAGCCGCGGCCTCAAGGTCAACCTCCAGAAATTCGATCCCTATCTCAACGTGGATCCCGGGACGATGTCGCCGTTCCAGCATGGCGAGGTCTTCGTGACCGACGACGGCGCCGAGACCGACCTCGACCTCGGACACTACGAGCGCTTCACCCACGCCAAGCTCACGCGCGATAACAACTGGACCACCGGACGCATCTATGAGCAGATCATCGCCAAGGAACGCCGCGGCGACTATCTCGGCAAGACGGTGCAGGTCATCCCGCACGTCACCAACGAGATCAAGGCGGCGATGAAGAAAGTGTCGCAGGAGGTGGACGTCGCCATCGTGGAGATCGGTGGCACCGTCGGCGACATCGAGTCGCTGCCGTTCATCGAAGCCATCCGGCAGATGCGCCAGGAGCTGGGCCGCGAGAACACGCTCTTCGTCCACGTGACGCTCGTGCCTTGGATCAGTGCGGCGCAGGAATTGAAGACCAAGCCCACGCAGCATAGCGTGAAAGAACTGCTGAGCATCGGCATCCAGCCCGACATTTTGCTTTGCCGCACCGACCGTTTCCTCTCCAAAGACATCAAGGGCAAGATCGCGCTCTTCTGCAACGTGGAAGACGATGCTGTGATCACCGCGAAAGACGTGGCTTCCATCTATGAGGTGCCGCTCGTCTTCGCCAAAGAGAATGTGGACACGCTCGCGCTCAAGTATCTCCACATGCAGGCGAAGGACCGCGACCTGGGGAAATGGGAAGCGCTCGTCCACAACATCTATAACCCGAAGGACGAGGTCAACATCGGCATCGTCGGAAAATATGTGGAGTACGAAGACTCGTACAAGTCGCTGAAGGAAGCGCTCGTCCACGGCGCGCTGGCGCACAACTTGAAGCTGAACGTGGTTTGGGTGGAAGCCGAGGGACTCGAGACCAAAGACAAAGACGACCGCTCCTACGAATCGCAACTCGAAGGCTTCGACGGCATCCTGGTCCCTGGCGGCTTTGGGAAGCGCGGCATCGAGGGCATGCTCAACGCTATCCGCTACGCGCGCGAGAAAAAGGTTCCCTACTTCGGCATCTGCCTCGGCATGCAGACGGCGTGCATCGAATACGCGCGCAACGTCTGCGGACTGGAAGACGCGAACTCGAGCGAGTTCGATCCCTCGACCGCGCACCGTGTCATCTACAAACTGCGCGAGCTGCGCGGCATCGACGAGCTCGGCGGCACCATGCGCCTCGGCGCCTGGATCTGCAAGCTGACGCCTGGTTCCCTCGCCTCGAAGATCTATGGCGGTCAAACGGAGATCTCCGAACGCCACCGCCACCGCTACGAATTCAACCGCGAATATGAAGCTGTGCTCACCGGCGCCGGCCTGCGCATCTCGGGGACAACGCCCGACGGCACCTACGTCGAGATCATCGAGCTCGACGACCATCCCCACTTCATCGGCTGCCAGTTCCATCCTGAATTCAAATCGAAGCCGCTCGAACCGCAGCCGCTGTTCTCCACCTTCATCAAGGCCGCGTACCAAGACGGACAGCGCCGGCGCCAGACCCGCGATCGCAACGAGCACGAGATGTTCCATCGTCCGGAAAAAGTGCGGCGATAAACCCAAACAGGAGGAGGGGAGGATGGGAGGTTGTTGTTTCTGAAATAATCCTCCCTTCCTCCTCTCCTCCTGTCTTTATTTGAACTTCATGGCGCACACCTTCAAAGTCGGCAAGGTCGAGATCGGCGGTGGAGACCTCTTCTTCATCGGCGGCCCGTGCGTGATCGAGAGCGAGAAGCATGCGCTCAATATGGCGGAGTGCATAGCCGGCGTCGCCAAGGCGCTGCACCTGCCGTACATCTTCAAGGCCAGCTACGACAAGGCGAACCGCACCTCGCTGAAGAGTTTCCGCGGCATCGGCATGGAGGCCGGGCTGCGAGTGCTGGCCAAGGTCAAGCTGCTCGCCTACCACATGCCGGTGCTCACCGACGTCCACGAGGCGGTGGACGTGCCGCGCGTGGCCGAGGTCGCCGACGTGCTGCAGATCCCGGCCATGCTCTGCCGCCAAACCGATCTTTTAGTCGCTGCTGCCAAATCGGGTCGGGCCGTCAACATCAAGAAGGGGCAGTTCGTCTCGCCCTGGGACATGCGCTACGCCGTTGAGAAGGTCCGCGACTCGGGAAACGACAAGGTGTTCGTCACCGAGCGCGGCTCCAGCTTCGGTTACAACAACCTGGTCGTGGACATGCGCTCGCTCGCCATCATGCGCGAGTTCGCGTCCGTGGTCTTCGACGCGACCCACTCCGTCCAGTTGCCCTCGGCCTCCAAGGAACACGGAAAAGAGGCCGCCGTCTCTGGCGGACAGCCCGAGTTCGTCCCTGTGCTCGCGCGCGCCGCCGTTGCCGCCGGCGTGGACGGTGTCTTCATGGAGGTCCACGACGACCCCAAGCACGCCAAGTCCGACGGCGCCAACGCCCTCGACCTGAAGAAGCTGCGCGGCACACTGCAGGAGCTGATAGCCGTCCACAAGGCGGTCGCGGAGTAGCTGCCCTTCTCTTTCCTGTCCTTTCTTTCTCTGTCCTCCGTGTCTCCGTGCCTCCGTGGCAGGTTTTCGGCCCCGGTTTTCCTGCGTATTTCCTCTGCGTCCTCGGCGTCCTCTGCGGTTTTCATTCCGGTTTTGTTACCATCGCGTATCCCGTGGTTTACAGAAGATGAAGCACACCGGCGAGAACGTGGTCCGCATCGAGGCTGAAGCGCTGCGCGCGCTCGCCGACCGCATCGGCGGGCCGATGTCGAAGGACTTCGAGCGCGCCGTCGCGCTGCTCGCCGCCTGCGCCGGACGCGTGGTCGTGACCGGCATGGGCAAGAGCGGCATCATCGGACGCAAGATCGCCGCCACGCTCAGCTCTACCGGGACGCCCGCACTCTTCCTCCATCCCGCCGAAGCGGTGCACGGCGACCTCGGCATGCTGGTCAAGGGCGACGTGGTGCTCGCGCTGTCTTCGAGCGGCGAGACGGAAGAGATCCTCGCGCTGCTGCCTACCATCAAGCGCCTGGGCGCGGAGACCAAGCTGATCTCGGTGACCGGCGACGACGTTTACAACGGCGCGGGAAAGCGTTCCACGCTCGCCGCCGCCGCCGACGTCGCACTCGACTGCTCCATCTCGCGCGAGGCCTGCTCGCTCGGACTCGCGCCCACCGCCTCCACCACGGCGATGCTCGCGCTCGGCGACGCACTCGCCGTCGCGCTGGCCGAAAAGAAGGGCTTCAAAGAGGAAGATTTCGCCGAGCTGCATCCCGGCGGAAAGCTGGGCAAGCGGCTGGCGCGCGTCGAGCAGCTGATGCACTCCGGGGACGACCTGCCGCGCGTGACTCCGAAAACGAAAATGCCCGACGTGATCTACGAGATGTCACGCAAGAAGCTGGGCGTGGCCGCCGTGGTCGAAGGCAAGAAACTGCTGGGCATCATCTCTGATGGCGACCTGCGGCGGTTGCTGCAAACCAAAGGCAAAGACGTGCTCGATCTCACCGCCGCCGCCTGCATGACGAAAGACCCGAAGACCATCACCGCCGACGCCTTCGCTGCCTCCGCACTGAGCATCATGGAAGAAAAGAAGATCACGTCGCTGTGCGTGGTCGACGCGAAGGGCGATCTCCAGGGCATCGTGCACCTGCACGATTTGTGGGGAACGGAGCTGGTGTGATTGCAGGTCGTTTAATTGCGAACTCGTGATTGCAGATTGCAGAATCCGGGCGGCGCGAACGGTGCGACAATAGCCCTATGAAGATGAAAGTGGTGGTTCACGAAGCGGAAGAGGGCGGCTTCTGGGCGGAAGTGCCGGCTCTTCCCGGCTGTGCTAGCCAGGGTGAGACGATGGACGAGTTGATGTCCAACCTCCGCGAAGCGATCGAGGGATGCCTTTCCTGATTGCAGATTGATGATCGCAGATTGCAGAATGCCAACGGTTTTCGGCCGATCCTGCAATCTACAATCTGCAATTGCCATGTATCACTACGATCCTAAGACGGCATTAGAAGAGCTGAACGAAGAAGCGCATCTGCCCAACCCTGTCCATATGCGCGACATGATCCTGCGCGCGCGTCTTTCGCCTGACCGCTCGCTCGAACTGAACCGCCAGTTCCTCGAGTATCAAAAGCATTTTGGCGAGGCGCAGAAGCTGGGCAAGCAGATCCTCAAGCAGCTGGAGAAATAGACGTACCGGTGCGGCGCCGCCTCAGGCGCCGGGCGCAGGCGGCGGCTGCAATGTTGCGACGATGGCTTGCGCGTCTTCGAGGAAACGCCCGAGCTTCCGGCTCGCGACCATGCGCTCCTGCCGGTAGAGGATGAACCATCCGTCCGCGCACCAGATGGTCCAGGATTCTTTTTCCGCCAGGCGCGCCAGGAACACCAGCTTCTCGCCCGTGAGGAGCCGGCGCAGGGCTTCCGGCTGCCGCGTCTCCACGCGATAGCGGCGGGCGAAGTCCGGATGAAAATCGAAGGAAGCCTTCCCCGGTTCGGGCGTGGCCCAGTCGCGCTTGCGGCGCGCCGTCAGCAGGAACTCCGCCTCCGGGGGCGCGGAGCGCAGTGCGGCCACCGTCTGGTGTGCCGTCTCGGTGGAGGTATGGAAACCCGACTTCAGCGTAAAGTCGTAATCGAAAATGGCGGTCTCCACGCCGCCGAGCGTGCCGCGCAGCACGCCCGGCTGCGCACCCCCGGGTTGCGCACGCATGTTGAACAGGTGCAGCAGCGCGCTGCCTGCGGCCTCGTCATCGGTGAAGGGTTTGGCACGCGGGACGCCCGCCAGGCCCAGCGCGGCCGCGGCGCGCGCACGGCGTCGTTGTTGCAGCCTCTTTACGGTAATGACGAAGGCGACGAGCAGCAGCAGAGCGAGCAGGACCGCGCCCCACACCTCGATGAAGGCCGTTCCGGCGGTCATCGCATTATCCAAGCGTCGGGCATGCGTGGGAGTCTATCGCAAGCGCGTCCGCGCTGAGCCTTTTCGCGTCTTCGCGGTTATCGCCTCCATCCATTACTTGGTTTGCTGCGACATCTGATGAAGATGGCGGAGCTCAACGAAACCGACATCACCTGAAAGATCACCATGTATCACTACGATCCCAAGACCGCATTAGAAGAGTTAAACGAAGAAGCTGTGCTGCCCAACCCCGTCCACATGCGCGACATGATCCTGCGCGCGCGCCTCTCGCCCGACCGCTCGCTCGAGCTGAACCGCCAGTTCCTGGAGTATCAAAAGCATTTCGCCGAGGCGCAGAAGCTCGGCAAGGTTATACTGGGCCAACTTCTCTGACCGGAGGTGCAGCGTGACTGAACTGAGCAAGCTGACCGGCCCCGCGATCGGACTCTTCATCGGCATCCTGTGGGCAGCTGGATGGTGGAGCATGTTCGCCGACCAGCCGTTGCTGTATCCGCGCAGCGCTTTGGTCATCGTGGCCGCGCTCCTCACCGTGGTCCTCGCCGTTGCGTCGTTCCGCCACAGGACACGCCTGCGCGGCTGAGATTTCGACGGATCGAGGCTTTCCGCTAGAATGACGGATTCGCTCCGTCGCACGGAAAGCCTATGCATCTCTGGTCCAAACTGTTCATCCCTACGCTGCGCGAAGCTCCCGCCGATGCGGACGTCGCGTCGCACAAATTCCTCGTCCGCGCGGGATATATCCGCCAGCTTGCCGCCGGCCTCTACTCGTTCCTCTTCCTCGGCAACCGCGCCGCCAACAAGATCATCGGTATCGTGCGCGATGAGATGGACCAGATCGGCCAGGAGTTCTACCTGCCGGCGCTGCATCCGCGGGAGATCTGGGAAGCGAGCGGCCGCTGGTCGGTGATGGGCGACAACATGTTCCGCCTCCAGGACCGCAAGGGCGCCGACCTCTGCCTCGGCATGACGCACGAAGAGGTCATGACGGACATCGCGCGCAAAGAGTTGCGCAGCTACAAGCAATTGCCACAGATCTGGTACCAGATCCAGACCAAGTTCCGCGATGAGCCGCGGCCCAAGAGTGGCCTGCTGCGCGTCCGGCAGTTCATGATGAAGGACGCATACTCCTTTGATATCGACGCTGCCGGCCTTGACCTCAGCTACCAGAAGCACTACGACACCTACTGCCGCATCTTCGACCGCTGCGGACTGAAGTACGTGGTGGTCGAGGCGGACTCAGGCGCGATGGGCGGCTCGATGTCGCACGAGTTCATGGTCTTCACCGATGCCGGTGAAGACATGGTGGTCTCGTGTCCCAACGGCGATTACGCCGCCAACCTCGAGAAGGCCACCTCGCAGCTCGAGCCGGTCGAGGACTATCCCCCGGCCGGCGACGGCAAGCCTGAACTCGCCCACACGCCCGGCCAGAAGACCATCGAAGACGTGGCGAAGTTCCTCGGCGTCTCGCCCAGGAACAAGATCAAGACGCTCGCCCTGGTCGCGACCGGAACCGATGCCAAGACCGGCAAACGCCGCGACCGCAACGTGATCGTGCTCTTGCGCGGCGACCACATGCTCAACGAAGCCAAGCTCGCCGGCGAGCTGGGCGGCGCCGAAGTCCGGGCGATGAAAGAAGACGAGATCCTGAAGCTCTTTGGTGGGCCCGCGGGATACCTCGGCCCGGTCGGCCTGGCCGGCTTCCAGGAGGGCATGGGCTCGGCGACGATGAGCATGATGCTCGCCGACCTGCCGGTCATCCTCGGTGACAGCGCGCTGCAAGGCCGCAAGAACCTGATCGCCGGCGCCAACAAAGAGGATTACCACCTGCGCAACGTCACTCCGGGCCGCGACTTCGCGGTCAGCAAGTGGATAGACCTGCGCAACGTGACCGAAGGCGAGGGGTGCCCGAAGTGCGGCGCCCCGCTCAAGGTCGCGAAAGCGGTCGAGATCGGACACATCTTCAAGCTTGGCTACAAGTATTCCGAAGCGATGGGCGCGCGCGTGCTCGACAAAGACGGCAAAGAAGTCACGCCCATCATGGGCAGCTACGGCATCGGCATCGAGCGCATCCTCACCTCGGCCGTCGAGCAATCGAACGACGCGGATGGCTTCTGGCTGCCACCCTCGATCGCGCCCTTTGACGTGGTCATCACGGTGACCAACGCGGCCGACGAAAAGCTGCTCGCCGCCGGCAAGCAGGTCGCGGAAGCGCTCGAGCAGGCGGGTTACGACGTGTTGTTCGATGACCGCGACGAGCGCCCGGGCGTGAAGTTCAAGGATGCCGACCTGGTCGGTATCCCCTTCCGCGTCAATGTGGGGAAGAAGGTGGCCGAGGGGAAGGTGGAGCTCGTCCAGCGCTCGACACGTACGAGCCTCGATGCTACCATCGGCGACATAACCAGGGAATTTGCCAAGCTTTTGCCGCCGCGCGCGTCAACCGCCCGGCAGGTTCCAGGAGCGGCGCAATGAAGCAGATCAAGTCGCTGATAGGGATATTCGTCGTGGTCGCGGCCTTCTACGTCGCCTTCAAGCTGATGCCGCCGTACTACAATCAGATCCAGTTCCAGGATGCCATCGAGTCGGAAGCGCGCAACGCCGGCTACAACATGCGTGGCGAAGACGACATCCGCAATGCCCTGATGAAGAAGGCGCGCGAGAACGATATTCCCATCACTCCCGAGATGATCAAGGTGCAGAAGGTCGGCAACGACGTGACCGTGAACGTGGATTACAGCGTCCACGTCGACCTGCCCCTCTATCCTCTCGACCTCAAGTTCCACGCCGGCACCAAGAACAAGGCTATCTAGTAGAATAGGTAGTGCGCGACGCGTGGGCTCTGGCGCCCGCGGGAGAACCTCAGGGATACCGAAGCGCTTGCTCGCACGTCTGAGTACTAGAGGTTTCTCCGTCTATATCCGACCATCCCGTGGCAGTGACTAAGCAAAGATCCCCGCGTTCCAGCTCCCGTTCCCGCCTGCAGAAATGGCAGGCACGTCTTTCTACGCGTCTGGCGAAGACGCTCATCGCATCTTTCATCGTTGTCTGCGCCGTGTTCCTCGCCATCTTCTCGTATTACTACATCAAGTACGAGAAGGTGATCGACGCGCGCATGCGCGGCCGCATCTTCAATAACGCTTCTAAGATCTACGCCAACCCGCGCGTCGTCCGCGAGGGCGATGGGTACTCGCAGAACGAGATCGTCAGCTACCTGCGCCGCGCCGGATACAGCGAGCAGGGCGAGGGCGAATCGAAGCTCGGCACCTATAAGCACGTGCGCGGAGGCCTGGAGATCGACCCTGGCCCCGAGTCGTATCACTCGCCCGAGGGCGCGGTGCTGCGCTTCTCCGGAAGCAAAGTCGAGAAGATCGTTGCCACCGGCAATCAGCAGGAGCTGGCCGCCTACGAGCTCGAGCCGCAACTGGTCACGGCGTTATTCGAGGGCGAGCAGCGCTCCAAGCGCCGCCTCATCAGCTTTCCCGATATTCCCAAGCACATGGTCGACGCCGTCCTCGCCATCGAGGACCGCCGCTTCTTCGAGCACTCCGGCATCAACTTCTTCCGCCTCGCCGAGGCTGCCTGGATCGACTTTCGTCAGGGACAGAAGGGCCAGGGCGCATCGACCGTCACCATGCAGATCGCCCGCGGCTTTTTCCTCACGCCGGAGAAAACCGTCAAGCGCAAGCTCACTGAGATGCTCATCGCCTTCGAGCTCGAGCAGCGCTTCTCCAAGCAGCAGATCTTCGAGCTCTACGCCAACTCCGTCTACATGGGCCAACGCGGTTCTTTCACCATCAACGGATTCGGTGAGGCCGCGCAGGCCTACTTCGGCAAAGACGTTAAGAACCTCAGCGTCCCGGAATCCGCGTTGCTCGCCGCCATCATCCAGCGGCCCAACTACCTCAATCCTTATAAGAACCCGGAGCGTGCGCTCGAGCGTCGCAACCTCGTGATCGAAGGCATGGTCGAGACGCAAGCGCTCACCCAGGAAGAAGGCGAGCGCGCCAAGGCCACGCCGCTCAAGCTGGCTGCGCCCAACGTGGAGGCCAGCGACGCGCCGTATTTCGTCGACTTGGTGAAGGAACTGCTGCTGCAGAAGTACAACGAGCATGAGCTGAACGAGCAGTCCTACCGCATCTACACCACCCTCGACCCCGAGCTGCAGAAAGCGGCGGCAGAGGCGGTGGAGGGCGGCATCAAGAGCATCGATGAGCAGGCAAGAAAGCTGCGCACGCGGCGCGTGAAGGTCGGCGACGGCAAAGGAAAGAACGCGAAGTTCGAG
The DNA here is from genome assembly GCA_030774055.1 of Acidobacteriota bacterium. Taxonomy (NCBI): domain Bacteria; kingdom Pseudomonadati; phylum Acidobacteriota; species Acidobacteriota bacterium. Next base: position 2,388 of record JALYLW010000042.1, on the reverse strand, counting down.
ACCAAGGTCGTGCCCGGGCCTACGCCGCAGGTCGCGCTCATCGCCATGGACCCGCACACTGGCGAGGTGCTGGCGCTGGTCGGCGGACGCAACTACGGCTGGAGCCAGTTGAATCACGCGGTGGCGAAGCGTCCCACCGGCTCCGTCTTCAAGCCGTTCGTCTACGCTGCCGCGGTCAACAGCGCGCTCTCCGGCGCTCGCGCCGCTCCCGGCGCGCCCGTGTTCACTCCCGCCACGCTGGTCGACGATTCACCCGGAACCTTTACCTACGGCGACCAGATCTACGAACCGCGCAATTACAAGGAGGAGTATCACGGCATGGTGACCGCGCGATATGCGCTCGCCATGTCGCTGAACAACGCCACCGTGCGCGTGGCCGAGATGGCCGGCTACGGCAATGTGGCGGCGCTCGCGCGCGATTCCGGCATCAAGAGCGCGCAGGGCACGCCCGCGGTCGCGCTCGGTTCCTATGACGCCACGCCGCTCGACATGGCCGGCGCCTACACCGTGTTCGCCAACGGCGGCACGCGCGTCAGCCCGCTCATGGTCGCTTCGGTGCGCAACGCGCAGGGCGACGTGATCGAAGACTTCCAAAGCGAGAAGAAGCCGGTGCTCGACCCGCGCGTCGCCTACGTGCTCACCAACATGATGGAGGCGGTCATCAACTCCGGCACCGCCGCCGGCGTCCGTGGCATGGGATTCTCCGCGCCCGCGGCCGGCAAGACGGGGACGTCGCACGACGCATGGTTCGCCGGCTACACCTCGAACCTGCTGTGCGTGGTGTGGGTCGGCTACGACGATTACTCCGACCTGCGACTCTCCGGCGCGAACACTGCCGCACCCATCTGGGCAGCATTCATGAAGAAGGCGGTCGCGACGCCTCAGTATCGCAACGTCCGCGGCTTCCCCGCGCCCTCGGGCGTGGTGACGGCGCAGATCGACAAGCTCACCGGACGCCTGGCAACGCCCACCTGTCCAGACGATTTCTACGCCGCCTTCATCGCCGGCACCGAGCCGCACGATACCTGCGACCATGTCGCCAGCGACGACCGCAGCCTCTTCCAGAAGATGTTCGGCCTGGGAAAGACGGAACCTGCGACCCCGCCGCCGGTGTCCAACGGCCAGCAGCAGACATCGGCAGAGGGGCAAGCGCAGCCCGCGGCCGAAGATCCCAGCAAGAAGAAAAAAGGGTTCTTCGGCAAGATCTTTGGGGCGTTCGGTGGGGGCGACAAGAAGCCGGCGGCAACGCCGTCTCCCACTCCCACACCAACTCCTGCGCCGGCGACCGCCCCTCCGCGGTAGACTATGCGCGTAAGTACCTGCGGGTCCGGCCCTGGTACGTAAAGGCCGGGTGAGCGGACGGCGCGAGCTGTCCCGCTCGTCGCCGGACGCGAGGGCGCAGACCCGCAAGAGCGGGACGGAGTCCTCGAATAAACGTCCCAGGGAGGTCGTTACCGTGAGACATTTTCTGCTCGTTCCGGCCCTGCTCTCTCTCTCTGCCATCGCCGCCTTCGCTAGCGCGCCGCGCATCACCGACGCGGGTGAGACCAAGTACGTCGCGCAACGCGCGGACGATTCTCCGCGGAAGAAGAGCAGCACCAGCTTGTCGGTGGAGAACTGGCGCATGGCGCCGCCGCCGCCGTGGGACGCCAGCGCCGCCGAACTCGAGAAGAAGGGCGACGAGCTGCGCCTGATGAAAGCGCCTGCCGACGCGCTCGATTACTACCGCGCCGCCCTCGAGAAGACGCCCAAGCAAGACCGCAGCGCGCTCTACAACAAGTGTGGCATCAGCGAGCTGCAGCTCTCGCGCTTCGACGAGTCGCGAAAGAACTTCGTCAATGCCATCAAGCGCAACCAGCACAATGCCGAGGCGATCAACAACCTCGGCGTGGCGTATTTCTTTCGCAAACAGTATGGCAAGGCGATCAAGACATACCAGAAGGCGATCGAGATCGGTCCGGATAGTGCTTCCTTCCACAGTAACCTGGGCCGCGCGTTCTTCGCCTCGAAGAAGTATGACAACGCCTCCATCGAATACAGCCGCGCGCTCACCATCGATCCCGACATCTTCTCGCGCGAATCTCCCGGCGGCATCATGGCACGCATGCCGCAAGAAAAGGGCCTGTACTCCTACGTGCTCGCCAAGCTGCTTGCCGCCCACGGCAAAACGGAGGAGTCCTTGGTCTACCTGCGCCGCGCCCTCGATGAGGGCTACATCGGCGTGGATAAGGTCTACAGCGAACCGGAATTTGCCAAGCTGATCAAGGACCACCGCTTCATCGAGCTGATGAACGCGCGTAACAATCCCGGCGCCATGCCGCCACGGTAGCGAGAATATGCAGGGGCGGCGCCGGCGACCCGCCGGCGCTTTTTTCTATCCTTCATAGC
>JALYLW010000041.1 GCA_030774055.1 Acidobacteriota bacterium | reverse complement strand
TCTGCAAGGTGTCCAATCCACAGGACACCTATGCTATAACCGCCAGCAGCACGGGCAACTACTTGTTCTTCCACACCGGCTTGCGCTTCTCTAAGACCGCGCGCAGGCCTTCTTGCACGTCTTCGAGCGCCATCAGCTGATTCAAGTACACGTCTTGCGACTTCTTCATCGCTTCCTTGATGGGCAGTCCCATCGAGCTCGAGATCACTTTCTTGGTCATCTCCAGCACCGGGGACGAGAACTCACCGATCTTCGCGATAATGTCGGCCACGGTCTTCTGCAGGTCGGCCTCGCTCACCACCTTGTTCACGAAGCCGAGCGAGTGCGCCTCTTCCGCGCTCAGCGCCTCACCGGTGAGGATCAGCTCATAGGTCTTCTTCGGCCCGATCAGCTGCGGCAGCATGATGGCGGCGAAGGGCGGGAAGATGCCGAGTTTCACCTCCGGCTGCGCGAACTTTGCCTTGGGCGTTGCGATCACCATGTCGGCAAACGCCACCAGTTCGGAGCCCGCGCCGATGGCCGGCCCGTTCACGATCACGATCATCGGCTTGGAGATCTCGGTGATGGCGTGGAAGACGCGGTTGAAAGCATCGAGCGTCTGGAACACGCGGTCGGACTTCGAATCCTCCAGGCCGATGCCCGCGGAGAACGTCTTTTGGTTCGACTCCAGCAGGATCGCCTTGATGTCGCCGCGCCCGTTCAGGCTCTCGATCGCATCTGCCAGCTCGTTCATCAGCGGCACCGTCAGCACGTTGTACGGCGGATGGTTCAGCGTGATCCGCGCCATGAACGAAGACGTGTCAAAGATGATGTGCTTGTAGCCCTTCTTTTCGGACTTTGGTTCCTGAACCTCAACCATGCCGCCGGACGGGGTCGCCATACTTCACCTCTTGCTGGGGGGTGCGTGTGATATTGCGCGCGTGATTATGGTCCGAAATGCCGCCCGCGGGCAAGCCGCACGAACGGGCTGGGCCACTGCTAGAATGGCGCCATGAAAATCTCCATCGGCGCCGACCATGCCGGTTACGAGCTGAAAGAAAAGCTCAAGCAACGCCTGGCCCAGGAGGGCGTACAGGTAGACGACGAAGGCACCGTCTCGACCGAATCCGTCGACTATCCCGACTACGCTCGTAAGGTCGGCGAGAAGGTCGCCGCGAAGCAAGCCGAGCTCGGACTGCTCGTCTGCGGCTCGGGCATCGGCATGGCCATCGCCGCGAACAAGGTCCCCGGCGTGCGCGCCGCCAGCGTCTCCAGCGAGCAGGAAGCCGGGCTCTCGCGCGACCACAACGACGCCAACGTGCTCGCCATCGGCGCCCGCTTCCTCGATGAGAAGAAAGCCTGGGCCATCGTCGAGAAGTTCCTGCACACGCCCTTCGCCGGCGGCCGTCATCAGCGCCGCGTCGACAAGATCACCGCGATCGAACGGGAAGAGATCCAGTCGCATGCCGGCGAAAAATCCCGCGCCTGAGCGCATCAGCGCGCAGTGCCAGCTGCGGCGCGGCGACCAGTTCTCCTCCGGCACCGCTACCATCGACCGCGAGCGGCTCATCTTTCGCGGCTATTTCCGACTCGAGCTTGCGCTCGCCGACATCCGCTCCGCCGAGGTCCAGCGCGACATCCTGAAGCTCGAGACTGCCGACGGATACCTCACGCTCAAGCTCGGCAAGCAGGCGCAGGCGCGCCGGTGGGCCGACTTCATTCGCGCCTCGCGCTAGCATCCTCGCTCTGGCATCCCACGCCGCCGCGGGAATACACTGAGGCTTCGATCTATGGCAGATCCTTATGAACAACAGCATGAATCGTCCGCTCGCCGAGGCTGACCCCGAAGTCGCGCAAGCCATCGCCAACGAGGAACGCCGCCAGCACGAAGGCTTGGAGTTGATTGCCAGCGAGAACTTCGTCTCCGAGGCCGTGCTCGAGGCCGCCGGCTCCGTCTTCACCAACAAATACGCCGAGGGATATCCCGGCAAGCGCTACTACGGCGGCTGCGAGTTTGCCGACATCGTCGAGAACCTCGCCCGCGATCGCGCCAGGCAGCTCTTCGGCGCCGAGCACGCCAATGTTCAGCCGCACTCCGGCTCCACCGCCAACATGGCTGCTTACGCTGCCGTGCTTCAGCCCGGTGACCCCATCCTCGGGCTCAACCTCGCCCACGGCGGACACCTCACCCACGGCCACCCCCTGAATTTTTCCGGCAAGACCTACAAGATCATTCCCTATGGCGTGACCAAAGAGACCGAGACCATCGACTACGACGCGCTGGAGAAGCTGGCGGAAGAGCACAAACCCAAGCTGATCATCGGTGGCGGCTCGGCGTATCCGCGCATCATCGACTCCGCGCGCATGCGCCAGATCGCCGACAAGGTCGGCGCGCTCTACCTCGTGGACATGGCGCACTTCGCCGGGCTCGTCGCCGGCGGAGCGCATCCTTCGCCCGTGCCGCACGCCCACATCGTCACAACCACCACGCACAAGACGCTGCGCGGACCGCGCGCCGGCATGATCCTCTCGAAACAAGAGCACGCCGCGGCCATCGACAAAGTCATCTTCCCCGGCGTGCAGGGTGGCCCGCTGGTGCACATCATCGCGGCGAAAGCCGTCTGCTTCCGCGAGGCGATGCAGCCCAGCTTCAAGGACTACGCCCGCCAGGTCGTCGCGAACGCGAAGGTGCTGGCGCAATCGCTCGCCGAGGAAGGCTTCCGCATCATCTCCGGCGGGACGGACACGCACCTCATGCTGGTCGACGTTTTTGCCAAAGGCATGCTCGGCTCCGACGCCGAGAAAGCGCTAGGCGAGGCCGGCATCACCGTCAACAAGAACGCCATCCCGTTCGACACCAATCCGCCGATGAAGCCGAGCGGCATCCGCGTCGGCACGCCCGCCATCACCACACGCGGCATGAAGGAAGCGGAGATGAAGCAGGTCGGCCGCTGGATCGCCGAAGCGCTGAACCAACGCGCCGATGCCGCCGCGCTTGCGCGCATCCGCAAGCAGGTGCTCGGCCTCTGCGAACAGTTCCCACTCTATGCCGCACGCCGCGCGCGCAACGCGGCAGAACTCAAGGCTTGAAGCATCTGGGGACGGCTGGTACATTTTCTTCGCGCCTGTGACTATCGCCATCCGCTAACGATACCTTTTGCCGCCGGCGCGGTCCGGAACACCGGCCGCGCGCGCGTGCGCAGCTGTGCGCACTTCTTCCAACGCAAAAGGAGAACCACCCAGAATGTCATCCCATTGGTACGAAACCAAGTGGTACGAAACCAAGTGGTACGAGACGTTTTTTCATGGCATCACGCTTGACCTGTGGCGTAACGCCGTCACGCCCGAGCAGACCAGCGCCGAGGTGGACTTCGCCATCGCGAGGCTCGCGCTCGCTCCCGGTGCCCGCGTGCTCGATGTCCCTTGCGGCAACGGACGCCACTCGCTCGAGCTCGCTGCGCGTGGCTTCTCCGTCGTGGGCGTCGATCTCGCGGAGGAGTTCATCGCGGAAGCCCGCGCAAACGGCCAACAGCGCCAGCTCAATAACGTCGACTGGCGTCTCGCCGACATGCGCGAGTTGCCGTGGCAGTCGGAATTCGATGCCGCTATCTGTCTCGGCAACAGCTTCGGATATCTCGAGCACGATGCGACGCTCGACTTTCTGCGCGCGGTCGCGCACGCATTGAAGCCCGGCGGGCGTTTTCTGCTCGAGACCGGCGCCGCCGCCGAGTGCCTGCTGCCGCATCTCGAGGCGAGCACGGAGTACGTGATCGGCGACATCACCATGCAGACGGTGAACGACTATCGGCCTGCCGAAGGTCGCCTCTAAGGCGAAGACACCTTCATCCGCAACGGCGAACGAGACGTTCGCCGCTCGTCGCAGGCGGTGTACACCGCGGGAGAGATCGTGCGCATGTTGCGCTCCACAACGTTCACCGTGCAGGCGTTGTATGGCGGCACGGACGGCAGCGATTTCCGGCTCGGCTCGCGCGACCTGCTGCTCGTCGCCGCAAGGAGCTGATCCCGGGGGTGCGGAGAACACGCCGTCTCGGTGTTCTCTGCGTCGCCGTGGTTACAATGCTCCTCGTGCGCGTCGCTATCGATATCCGCCGTGTCGGTTCGTTCGGCATCGGGACGTACATCCGCAACGTCGTCCGCACGCTCGCGCGCATCGGCCCGCAGAACGAATACGTCCTCATCGGATTGCCCGAGCGCTTTGCCGAACTGGGCGAGCTGCCGCCCAATTTCACTTGCGTCCCGCTGCCGCATCTCGAGCGCGCCGTGCGCGCTTACTTTGCCTTCGACACCATCGTAAAGCGCGAGCGCTGTGACATCGCCCACATCCCGCACCTGTTCTGGCGGCCCCGCGCCATGTCGCGGCCCTACCTCGTCACCGCGCATGACGTGATGACCTACATGTTCCCGCGGCCCGACGAATCCACGTTCCGCCGTCTCTTTCACCATCGCCTCTCGCGGCGCGCGCTCGCCGGCGCCTCGCGCATACTCTCCGTCTCAAAGTTCACCAAGAGCGAGATCGTGCGCTACTTTCACATCCCGGAAGCGAAGATCGAGGTCATCCCCAACGCCATCGACGAGCGCTTCCGCGTCGGACACGCCACTGCCGCCGACCGCGCTCTCGTTGCCGAGCGCTACCAGGTGAACTATCCGTTCCTGCTTTACGCCGGCAACATCAAGCCGCACAAGAATCTGGTGCGCATCATCGAAGCGTTCTCCGTGCTCAAGGCGGAGCTGAAGAAGGAAGGGAAGTTCCCTGACCTCAAGCTGATCATCATCGGCGACGAGCTGTCGAAGCATCCCGACCTGCGCCGCACCGTGATCAAGAGCGGCGTGGAGCGCGACGTCCGCTTTCTCGGCTTCGTCTCCATCGACACCCTGCGCATCTTCTACGACCTCGCCAAGATCTTCGTCTTCCCCTCGCTCTACGAAGGCTTCGGATTGCCGCCCCTCGAGGCCATGGCGCTGGGCACGCCGGTGGTCACCTCGAACACCTCGTCGCTGCCCGAAGTCGTGGGGCAGGCCGCCGTCCTCGTCAATCCGGAAAACGTCTTCGAGATCACCCGGGCCTTGCTTCGCGTGCTGCTCGACCAGGAGCTGCGCGCGCGTTTGAAGGCGGCCTCCATCGAGCAAGCCCAACGCTTTTCTTGGGAGACATCCGTCGGCCGCCTGCTTGAGGCCTATAGCCAGGTTGCTGGGAACTAAGGTTCCTCCCCCCTCCAGAGCTCCTGACCTGAGCTGCTGAAATCCTCCGTCTGGCAGCCCTCCTGTGGCCGTTCAAGTGCTTCTAATCCGGCAGTGCGGCGAAGCGGTGAGAGGCACAGGGCCACCGAGATGCGTAAACTTTTCCCAATCTTTATCACGCTGACAACGCTCATTGCCGCCGCAATGGGACAAGTCCAGGTAGCGGCCCCCTCCAGCGGTCGAGGCGCCGATCTGGCGACCGCCGATCTAGCGACCATCATTGCGCGCATGGAACGAGCGCAGGCCGACAACCGAACCCACTTCCGCCCGTATGTCGTCACGTGCGATTACAAGCTCTATGGCTCGGACACCAGTCGCGCCACCTCTGAGGTCGTTGCCGAGCTCAGCTTCCAGCCGCCGGACCAGAAGCAATACGAGATCAAGCAGAGCAGTGGCTCAGGCTCGGGGGAGAAGGTGGTTCGCCGCGTGCTCGATCGAGAGACGGAGATGGCGCGCCAGGCGGGTCAGTTCGACCTGAATCGGAGTAATTACGATTTCGGATTGTTGCGCACCGAGCAGCTAGCTGGTGTTCCCGTCTACGTGCTCGATCTGCGTCCCCGGCGCAGCGACCGTAACCTGCTCCAGGGCGAGGCCTATGTGGACGCCGCGACCTACCGTATCCGTCGCATCGTGGGCCGCCCGGCGAAGAGCCCGTCTTGGCTGATCAAAGACCTGCAACTCACGCTCACGTTCAGCGAAGCGAAGGGGATGTGGATGCAGACCGGCAGCGAGGCCGTTGCCAACGTGCGCTTCGTCGGCAAGCATGTCTTCGTCTCGCACGATGTCAGCGTGCAGACCGCCGAGGTGGTCGCAGAGAACTTCGCGCCCGCGCGCTCCGTCGCCACCCGCCGGCTACGCCCGCGGACCGCTCCCGCGCTGGGTGCCGGCGTCCTGCGTTAAAACCGGCGTCCTGCGCTAAAAACGATCTTGCGGATCATGATGGACGCCAACCAGGATTCTCGTCTACCTGTTCAACTCTGAACAGTTCTCCCGCCGGGACATCGCTACCATCCTCGCTGTGGGACACATTGCATAGCGCGCGCGAAACAATTCTGAGCACCGGAAACAGGAGAATCATATGAAGAGCTTGCTCGTTACAGTCGTGATCTTTTTGGGCTTAATGATCGCTGGTTGCACCCAGACCGCAGCACCGCCGGAACAGGGTCAACCTGGCCAGCCCGGGGCAGCTGGAGCATCCGGCCAGACCGGCGCACAGGGTACCTCCGGCCAGGCTGGCGATCCCGGCCAGACCGGACAGACCGGCGCGCAAGGCGCGCAGGGAAACCAGGGTAATCAGGGAAACACCGGCAACCCCGGCGTAACACCGTGCCCGGCGGGTCAGCAGCCCTCCACCAACGCGAGAACGGGTGCAGCGAGTTGTGTCCCCGCCTCGTGTCCCGCTGGCTACCACCGCTCTACCGACTCGGTTACTGGAGCCGTGACCTGCGTCAGAAACTAAGGCAGCGTTTCGGTGTCTGAAAAAGCTGATGCCCTCCGACTGGTCTTCCCAGCCGGAGGGCATTTTGTGCCAACGGACCTGTAAGCCGAATTCTGTCCCCCCGTCGTTCCAAGGAACGGCGAGAGGGACGGTCATTCCTCTAGTCCAGACCTCGCGATCTGGATCCAGCGACCTACCCGCAGGTTTGGCGAGCCGAGCCGGTTCGCGTCCAGGTTTCCCCGGACTCCCTGCCTATTTGGTCTTGCTCCATGTGGGGTTTGCCATGCGCCGTCTGTTGCCAGCCGGCCGGTGCGCTCTTACCGCACCTTTTCACCCTTACCGGGGCCTTGCGGCCCAGGCGGTATTTTCTCTGTGGCACTTTCCGTCCCTTGGCTTTGAGACCAAGGTCCCAGGCGTTACCTGGCACATCGCTCTGCGGAGTTCGGACTTTCCTCGCGCGCTTGCGCGCCCGCGACCGTCCGGCCCGCTTGCAACTCCTCCATTGTATTCGATGGCCCTCTCCCCTAGGGGACTCATCCCGCAGCTACTCTCGTTCGTCAACCCCTAGGCCATCGTGCGCCCAACCGGGCGCTTCACCCCTAGTGCCCCTTGGACACTTTTTTGCCCTCCCGCCGCGGGTCGGGAGGGCGGTGCAGCCCCTCGACCCCCTGCTACAATCGTCCCTTCTCCATGAGTAACCTGGAAGCCATCCGCATCGCCCTGCAATCGCTCTGGGCGAACAAACTCCGGTCCGTGCTCACCCTGCTGGGCGTGGTCATCGGCGTGGCCGCCGTGATCGCGGTGGTCACTTTCGTGAACGGCATCAACAGTTACGTGGCCGAGAAGGTCTTCAACCTCGGCGCCGACGTCTTCATCGTGAGCAAGATGCCGAACGTGATCACCAACATTGATCAGCTCACCGAAGGCCAGAAGCGTAAAGACATCACCCTCGAGGACTACCGGGCCGTGCTCGAAGGCTGCCGCCACTGCTCCTACATCGGCGCTTCGGTGAACAACAGCAACGGACACATCCGTTACGGCGAGCAGTCCAGTTCTGACACCGGCGTTCGCGGCTGGACTCCCTCCATGGCTTCCATCTATGACCTCGACGTCGTCGAGGGCCGCTTCCTCACGCAGACAGACATGAATACCGCCGCGCACGTCGTCATCATCGGCGCCGACATCATGGACAACCTGATGAAAGGTGTCGATCCGGTCGGCAAAGAGATCCGCATCGACGGCCAGTCCTACACCATCGTTGGGCTCGCGAAACGCCAGGGAAAGACGCTCGGCCAAAGCCGCGACAATTGGGTGATGATGCCTATCAGCAGCTGGCAGCGCCAATATGGCGCGCACAACACCATCCGCATCTGGGGCAAGGCCGCCGGTGTGGGCCAGACCCTCGCCAGCGCGATGGAAGAAGTCCGCGTCATCCTGCGCTCGCGCCGCCACGATGCCCTCGGCAAGCCGGATTCCTTCGACCTCGATACCAACCAGAGCTTCCTCAGCCTCTGGGCCAGCATCAGCGACAACATCTTTGCCGTCACCATCGCGCTTGCCTCCATCTCGCTCATCATCGGCGGCATCGTCATCATGAACATCATGCTGGTCTCGGTTACCGAGCGCACCCGCGAGATCGGCATCCGCAAAGCCCTGGGCGCGCGCAAGACAGACGTTCTGCGCCAGTTCCTCATTGAAGCTTGCATCCTGGCAGTGATCGGCGGCATGTTTGGCGTAGTGCTCGGCTTCTTGGTCGCCGAGACCGTTACCCTCGTCATTGGCATGCCCTCGCGCATCGAGTTGTGGGCTGTGGTCGCGGCGCTCGTCGTCTCCGCTTCCGTCGGCATCTTCTTCGGCGTGTACCCGGCACGCAAGGCTGCGAACCTCGATCCCATCGCCGCCTTGAGGTTCGAGCTGTGATCTTCAAGCGCAGTGGACACCAGGCCGAGATCATGCGGATGGCGCTCGATACCATCCGCGGCAACAAGCTGCGTTCCGGCCTCACCATCCTCGGCGTCGTCATCGGCGTCGCCGTCGTCATCCTCATCTCCTCCGTGGTCAACGGACTCAAACACAACATCGACGTCTCCATCACCGAGTTCGGCTCCAACATCGTGTGGGCCTTCCGCTTCGATTTCTTCACCTTCCAGCGCCCGACGGAAGAGATCCGCTTGCGCAAAGAGCTGGTCAAGGAAGATGCCGAGGCGATGAAAGACCTGCCCTTTGTCGAGGCCGTCACCGTGGGCGTGCGCTACTTCAATCCCCAGTTCGGCATGGGTACCTACTCGCTCAGCTACAACGGACGCAAAGTCACCAACACCATCCTTGAAGGCGATACCGCTTCGGTGAAAGAGGTCTACGACATCCACATGAAGGAAGGCCGCATGTGGACGGACGAAGAAGACCGCCGCAGCGCCAACGTGGTTATGCTCGGCAACGACACTGCCGAAGAACTTTTTCCGGGCGAACCGGGCATGCTCAAGGAGATCAAGATCGAAGGTCGCCTCTTTACCGTCATCGGTGTGGCCGAGCCGCGCAAGAACGTGATTTCCGGCGGCAAGAACCCGGAAGACAACATCGCGTACTTCCCCCTGAGCACCTTGCGCAAGATGCACCCTGAACTGAAGGACCATCTCATCAGCGTGAAGGCTGTCTCGCACGAGGCCATGCCCATCGTGATGGACGAGATGCGCGAGGTGTTGCGCCGCCGCCGTCACGTCTCCCCCCAAGCGCCCGACAACTTCGCCATCATGACCCAGGACTCGCTCTCTGACCTCTGGGGACAGTTGACCGGCGGCCTCTTCGTCTTCATGTTCGCCGTCTCGAGCGTAGGATTGCTCGTCGGCGGCGTCGGCGTCATGAACATCATGCTCGTCTCCGTCACTGAGCGGACCCGGGAGATCGGCGTGCGAAAAGCCATTGGCGCCCGCAAACGCGCCATCCTGCTCCAGTTCACGCTCGAAGCCATCACCCTCACCGGGCTCGGCGGGCTTATCGGCATCATTTCCGGCTCGGCCCTCGTCCTCATCATCCAGTTCTTCCTCACCGCGATTCCGGCGCGACTCTCCATGGGATGGCTCACTGCGGCCTTTCTCATCTCCTGTGCCATCGGCCTCATCTTTGGGATCTATCCGGCGTGGAAGGCCGCCAATCTGGACCCCATCGAATCCTTGCGCTATGAATAGGCGTTTTCCGTTCCAACACTCCGTCATGTTTTTTGCCGGGGGCCGTTGAGTGTCGCATTCCAAGTCGTCTTTGCCGTGCTCGCGCTCTGCGGCATCGGTTTCTATGTGATCTCGTTGTGGAGCGCGCGTTCCTTCTTGCGCGCGCGGCGTTCCGCTCTCGGCTTCGCGCCGCCAGTCTCGATACTCAAGCCGGTGCGTGGCATCGATCCTGACCAACGCCAAGCCTTCCGTTCCCACTGCTTGCAGGATTACTCCGGCGACTACGAGCTCATCTTCGGCGTCGCGGACGCTTCCGATCCCGTCGTGGCCAACGTGGAGCTACTGCGGCAGGAGTTCCCGGAGCGCCGCATCGAACTGGTCGTCTGTCCGGAGATACTCGGCGCCAATCGCAAGGTCTCAAGCCTCATCCAGATGCTGCCGCGCGCCCGCTTCGAGCACGTGCTCATCAATGACAGCGACATCCGCGTCGAGCCGGACTATCTGGCGCGCGTCCTGCGCCACTTCGCGCCCGCAGCCGAGGGGGCTGCCCAGACCGGCATGATCACGGCGCTGTATCGCCCCATTCCTGGCCGCACACTCGGGTCGAGACTGGAGGCGCTCGGCATCTCCACCGAGTTCATGGCCGGAGTGCTGACCGCGCGGCAGATCGAGGGCGGAGTCCATTTCGCGCTGGGCTCGACCCTGGCATGCACGCGCTCGGCGCTCGCCGCCATCGGCGGCCTCGAGACGCTGGTGGACTACCTGGCTGACGACTTCGAACTCGGCGCGCGCATCTCGGCCGCGGGTTACCGCGTCGAGATCGCCGATACCGTGGTCGAGAACCACATTCCCGATTACTCTATGCGCGACTTCTTCGATCACCAGCTGCGTTGGGGACGCTCCACGCGTAGCTCGCGTCCCTGGGGATACGCTGGCCTCGCGCTCACCTTCGGCGTGGTGTGGGCTGCCTTCGCCGCGCTCGCCAGTGCCGGCGCATGGTGGAGTTGGTTGTTGCTGGCTGCTGCTGCCGCGCTGCGCGTTACCGTCGCGCTGGTCGTCGGATTGCTCGTGCTGCACGACCGTTACGTGCTGCGTGACCTGCCGCTGCTGCCGCTACGCGAGCTCATTGCCGTGGTCATCTGGGTGGCGAGCTACGCCGGCTCGCGCGTCCACTGGCGCGGTGAGGACTTCGTCCTCGATAAGGGCAAGATCCGCCTCGCCTAGCGCCTGCGGGCACAGCGCCGGCGTTATCCAGGGAACTGGCATGCGTCGCTTTCCCTGGCGGGTCATCCGCGAGTCAACCGTGGATAAGCCCCCTTTGGGTTACCCCCTCCCCCCGGGTGTTTTTGACCATTTCCGTTTGGAATCATCATGTTACGGATTGGGTTACCCAATGGAGGATTGGGTTACCCAATGGGCTCTGTTGTCAAAGAGCGAGCGCGACGGCGAGTAGGCACACCCCGCCAATTCCAGTATGCGCCAATTGGAGGGGTAAACCGGACAGTTGGCGCGGAACTTTATCGTGAACCGATGCAAGGAGTTAGGAGGAAATCGAGAGAAAGAGGGGCTTGACAAGGATTCTTCTGCCGTCATTCTTCCTCCCACACAAGCAAACCCGGCTTGTGTGGGGCACCCGCATGACGCTGTATTTCGCGGGCGGGACGCCGGCGCTACGGGCGGGCGAGTCGCCCGCCTCCACACGAGCCTGAGCAGAATCAGAAGCCGCCCTTAGCCTCCGCCCCGACGACGTAGTAGCGGTCGGTGCGGGGCAGCTTGGCGAAGTATCCGAGGGCGAAGAAGAGGAGCGTGCTCGCGAGGAAGGCGGCGAGGCGCAGGCGGTTAAGGGGCGCGCCGGACATGCCCATACGCGAGCCGAGACGCCACATCGCCCAGGCGATGACTTGTGTGGGGACGACCGTCCAGATGGCCACGTAGAACCAGCCGCGCTCGGCACCCTCGTTTTTCGTCGAGCGGCGCGCGCGCGGTGTCACGCCAAACGCCGTCGCGAGTACCACCATTAGCGCCAGCACCCAGTAGAGCCAGTTGTACATCGTCTTGAGCCGCCACTCGCCGGTCACGTTCGCGATGATCAGCCCCACGAGGTTCAGCGTGTAAGGGACGAGCAGCGCGATCCATGCCGCGGTGTAGCAGACCACGCGATACCACAGGTTCGGCTGGTCCACGCCCCAATGCGTGATGTACGGGCGCGGTTCCGCGCCAGGCAGGCGTCCGGCAAATCCGCGCCAGGCGCAGAGGGCGGCGACGATGGCGAGCCAGAGCCAGTGGCGGCGGTCGGGACCGTGGGCGTAGAGGTCTCCGGTGAGATTGCCGGGCAGGATCCAGAAGACCCAGATCCAGATGGGCACGTGGAGTACGCGGTAGTAGTGCTTGTTGCGCTCGCGTTCGACGACTTTCTTCATGCTTCAGTCACGAAACCCTTTAACCACGAAGGACACGAAGGGACACCAAGGTAACATCTGTTTTTTCCTTCGTGAAACTTCGTGACCTTCGTGGTTAGAGATACTCCACGATCTGCTGCAAATCTTTCGCGATCTGTTCGGGGTCCGTCCCGGGCGGAAAGCGGACGGGCTTGCCGATGCGCACCTTGATGGTCCCGGGACGCGCGAAGCGCTGCTTGCGAACTTTGAGCGGGAACAGGTCTTCGATGCGCATGGGGATGATGGGCAGTCCCAAGCGGTTCGCCAGCAGGCCAATACCACTGCGGAACTTCGCCATCTCGCCGGTCGTCGTCCGCACGCCCTCGGGAAAAATAAGCACGCTGTAGCCACGGTCGGCGGACTCGCCTGCGTACGCGAACGCTTCACGGAAGCCCGTGGTCTTGGGAAGCGGGAAAACATTGAACAGCGCGATGGTGAGAAAGTAGCTCAGCTTTTTTAGCGGACGCCGCCATGCCGGGACATCGGCCCCAGGGTGGCGCATCACGCGAAGCTGCTCGCCTTCCATCGCGGTGGCGAGGCGGTTGCGCAGGCGCGGCGGCAGCGCGTAAAGGATGAAGCCGACGTCGAGGTAAGCGACATGATTCGAGATGACCAGCGCAGGTCCGCGTAGCTCGCGCAGATTCTCGCGGCCGATGACTTTCGGCTTGTTCATCAGCATGGTCGCCGGCCAGGTGAGCAGGTAATAGATGATGGGGCGGATCCAGGTGAACGGCCAGCGCTGCGCCCAGCGCGGGTATTCGTAGTCGGTGCGCGCCGCCGTTGATCCGAAAGCAGGCTGCTCGCGCAGCATCTTCTCGAGCTCGCCGACGGTGGTGGCGGCAGCGAATCCGCTCTCGTTGAGGTCGAGCTGGTAGCGGTCTTCGATGGCAGACATCAGCTCCACGCGGTCCAGCGAGCTGAGGTTCAGGTCGCCTTCGAGCTTGGCGTTTTTTCCCAGGGCTCCGGAGAACGACGCGACGGGACGTCCGGTGATGTGCGCGATGAGCTCGGCGAGCGCGCCTTGCTCGGGAGCGGTGGCCTTGTCGCTTGCCGCCGCCGGTTCGTACGTTTTCAGCAAACCAGCCTGCGCCTGCGCGGCGATCAGGTTGGTGCGCGGCTTCTGCGTGGAAGTCCGCGGGAAATCCTGCTCCGGCCAGACGTACCAGCTGTGCATCTGCTGATACTCGGCGAGCGAGCCGTTGGCGCGCTTGACGACTTCAGCGGCTTCGCCGTGACCCAGCAGCAGGACGGCGCAAGGTTCGGCGTTGCCGCCACGTTCGAGACCGATGACGACGCAATCGCGCACCTCGGGCTGGCGGCGCAGCGCGCCTTCGAGGTCGTCGGGAAATACGTTCATGCCGGCGGGCGTTACGATCACGTTCTTCTTGCGTCCCTTGAAGAAGAGATTGCCCTCGGCGTCGAGCGCGCCGACGTCGCCGGTGCGGAACCATCCCGCATCTTCGCTGCGGCTGTCCTCGCCTTGCAGGACCGGGGTGAACTGCTTGCCCTGCCAGTATCCGGCGGCGAGGTTCTCGCCGCGGACCAGGATCTCGCCATCATCGGCCAGCTTGAGCTCGCGGCCGGGCAGCACCTTGCCGATCGCGCCCTTGGCCAGCTTGAAAGGATGATTCACGCTGATCAGCGAAGTGGTCTCGGTGAGTCCGTAGCCCTGGATGACGGCATAGCCAAGTCGCCTCCAGAACTCTTCCGTCTCGGCATCGAGCGCGGCGCCACCTGAGATGAACGCCCAGAACTTCCAACCCAATTTGCGATGGATGCGGCGGAAGGTAAGCCAGCGGCGCAGGAACTTCTGCTCCTTGCCGCGTTCGAAGGCGCGGCGCAGCCACGCGCTCTTGCCTTCCGCCTCGACGTCGCGCTCGATCTTATCGGCGAGCGATTGCAGCATCCGCGGGACCGCGACGACGACCGAGACGCGCTCTTTCCTTACTGTCTGCAGGACTTCGGTGGGGTTGAGCGTGTCTTGAAAAAGGACGGTGCCGCCGATCAGTTGCGGCACGAAGACGCCGAGGAACTGTCCGAAGACGTGCGAGAGCGGCAGCAGGTTGAGGAAGCGGATGGGATGGAACCAGCGCTCCCACTTGCTGTACTTCGCGATCTCGCGCGCGAGCGGTTCGAGGTTCGCGAGCACGTTGCCGTGCGAGATGACCACGCCCTTGGGGTCGGCGGTGGTGCCCGAGGTGAAGACGATCTCGAGCGTGTCGGCACGGCTGAGCGGGGGCGGGGAATAGGATTCCGCGGAAAACTCCGCCACAACTTCGGCAAGATCTTCCAGGATGATGCGCGGGAGCGTGACGCGCGGGAGATCGACGTCGATCTCGGGCAGCTCGCGCGAGCTGATCACCAGCTTCGCGTCCACTTGCTCGGCCACGCGGCGGACGAAGTCGGGCGTGGCGACCTTGTCCATCGGAACGACGACGGCGCCACGCAGCACGCAACCGACGAACGCCACGCCCCACTCGGCACAGTTCTCGCCCCACACCACGACGCGGTCGCCACGGGCGACGCCGCGCGATTCCAAAAGCCTCGCGAAGCGGGCGGCTGTATCGGCCACGCGGCGATAGCTCCAGCGCTCCCAGCGGTATCCGCGGTGGTGCACATAGGCAGTGCCCGACCCCCAGCGGCGGAGGTCTTGGAAGTACTGCGCGAGTGAGTCCCGTGGCACCGGAAAGGGCTGCATGCGAGAAGCCAAGGTAAATGCAATCAGGGCCGCAGGCCAAGCGCGGGCCCACCTGCCAGAGTAGCTGCATCCCATCTCGTCCATACAACCATCCAGAGCTGCCGCTGTTCCAACTAAGGACATGGCTGAACTCTCGTTGCGTCGTCGTGCGCCGCGCATCCTGGTAGTGGACGACAATCCCGACAACATCATCCTCACGCGCGAGCTGCTCGGCTCGCGTGGTTACGAGGTCACGACTGCGACCAGCGCTGACGCGGCGCAGGCAGCCATCCGCGCGCAGCATCCTGACCTGATCCTGCTCGACGTGATCATGCCTGGCAAGACGGGCTACGAGCTGTGCCATGAGTTGAAAGCAGATCCGCAGACGCGGCTCATCCCGGTGGTGATGATCACCGGGCTGACCGACCGCGAAGACCGCATCCGTGGGATCGAGGCCGGCGCCGACGAATTCCTCAACAAGCCGATATTCCCGGAGGAACTGTTCGCCCGCGTGCGCTCGCTGCTGAAGCTCAAAGAGTTCACCGACGAGCTGGAGAGCGTGGAGACGGTGCTATTCACGCTCGCCCTCGGCGTGGAAGCGCGCGATCCCTACACCGAAGGCCACTGCGAGCGGCTTTCGCATCTGGCGCAAGATCTGGGACGCTTCTTGCATCTCGACGAGGATTCCGTGATCGCGCTGCGCCGCGGCGGCGTGCTGCACGACCTGGGAAAGATATCCATCCCCGACAACATCCTGAAGAAGGGCGACATGCTCACTCCGGAAGAGTGGGAGATCATGAAGCAGCACCCGGTGATCGGAGAGAACATCTGCAAGCCGCTGAAGGCGCTGCGGCTGGTGCTGCCCGTCATCCGCAACCATCACGAGCACTGGGATGGCTCGGGATATCCGGACGGGCTGCGCGCGCACGCGATCCCCTTGCTGGCGCGCGTGCTGCAGATCGTGGATGTGTATGACGCGCTGCGCACCACCCGTCCGTATAAACCTGCCCGCACCCACGAAGAGACCGAGCGCACCATGCGCGAGGAAGCCGCGCGCGGTCTGTGGGATAGAGAGCTCGTGGCGGAGTTCTTCACCATGCTCGAGCAGCAGAAGCGGTCCGTCGCCTGAGCCGCGTGAGCCTGCGGTAAATCATTGCAAATCCTGAATCGTACGGGCTAAACTCCGGTTCCCGACTCCCAGGGAACAGCACGGAACAGCATCGGCCCGAGGTGTGTCTTGTCTGAGGAAAATCGGCAGCTGCAGGACCTGGTAGCGGTCCACGGCTTCTATGTCGGATTGATCGAGATCGCGTTGGCGCACGCCGTGCCGTTGCCGCAGGAGGCGGTGCAGGCGGCAGCCGACCGCGAGCATATGGAGAGTTCCATCGCCGTGCTGCAGCGCTGGCTTGACCTGCTGGATATGGCCATCAATCCGCCGATGGTGCGCGACGCGCTGAAAGATGCGACCACCGACCAGACGGCCGAGGCGCTCCTGCGCTACTACATCCAGAAGGGTTCGGCGAAGGAGAACGACCGCGACAAAACCGATTTTGTGGCAACCTTCCTCTATCGCCGCATGGCGGGCGCGCAGAAGCAGGAAGACCGCTCGCAGGACTTCGCCAAGCAACTGGAGAGCACGCTCGCCGGGATCCCCGTCCCCGAGCTGCCCAAGGAACGGGCGCAGTTGATCGGGGAGTTCGAGTTCATCCGGCAGGAAGTGGAAGACATCCGGCATTTCGACAAGCTGATGGATTCCGGCATCTCGCAGCGGGTACGCGAGATCAAGCTCTCGCTGCAGCAAAGCTTCTATCATCCGCGGGCGCTGGCGACCATCTCCGCCTACAACGCGTTCTTCGGCGCGCGCTTTGACGAGCTCTTCCACCAGGCGGCGCAGCACATCAAGTCGTTCGCGGCGCAGGCGCAGCAGCAGGGCACGTCCATCATGTCGAAAGTGGATGAGGACGTGACCTTCCAGCACCTCGAGCAGGTGGACGACGAAGTGCTGAACGTGGAATATGGCCGCGCGCAGGAGCAGTTCCGCAAGTTCTCGAAGTTCAAGAAGGCAGTGGATAAGAAGATGCCGGCGGTGCGGACGGCTGTGATCGGCGGCGGCGGCGGCGGAGCGGCGGCAGCCGCGGCGCCCTCGGGCCTGATCGTTGATGTGGAGGAAGGCAAGATGCGCGCCGTAGCGGATTCCATTCGCAACTTTACGCGCGCTTCGGATAACAAGGGCGGCATGGTGGTGCCCCTGCCGCACGGCAATTGCGCGCTGACCGCGGCTGAGGCGGAAGCCTTCCGCGCCGACTTCTTGCAGGAAAAGAGTTTTCGCGCCGACTACGCGCGCGCGATGCAGCGAGCGGTCTGCCTCTCGAACCGCATGATCAGCGAGATGCGCGACTATCACGCCAAGCGGGGATCGGAATACCTGTGGAAGCCGCACGCCGATGCCCTGGCGTACCTGCTCGCCTCGGCCAACCGCGAGACGGAGAACGCCGGCGCGCTCATCGGGTTGGCGCAACAGCGGGGCCTGGCCGATAAGATCGCGGCGATGAAGGCCACCATCGACAAGCTGCGCGGGCAGTGCCAGAACACGGCGGCGACCCTGCAGACGATGTAGGCGATGGCAACACCGCCTCCCTGGCCGGCAACTAATCCGAAGTAGCTGCTCCCCTGCAGCAAAAATCCTTTATCCTTTCATCACTGGTTGGAACATGTCGTCCGGAACCACGGAGTCACGTACGTACAGCATCGTCATCCCCGCCTATAACGAGAGCGAGCGCATCACCGCCACACTCGACAAGGTGCTCGCACACATCGCGCAGCAGCACTGGACGGCCGAGATCGTGGTGGTCAACGACGGCTCGCGCGACAACACCGCCGAGATCGTGCGCCGCTACGGCCGGCAGAACCCCGCCGTGCGCCTGGTGGAGAACCCCGGCAACCGCGGCAAGGGCTTCAGCGTGCGCAACGGGATGATGAACGCTAACGGTGACGTCCTGCTGTTCACCGACGCCGATCTTTCCTCGCCCATCTACGAGGCGAAGAAGCTGTTCGACGCCCTCGATGCCGGCGCCGACGTCGCCATCGGCTCGCGCTGGTTGCGCGCAGAGCTGCAGACGCAGCGCCAGTCGCTGCTGCGGCAGATCTTCAGCCGGGTCTACAATCTGCTGCTTCGTATCATCCTCGGCCTCCGCTTCGTGGACACGCAGTGTGGCTTCAAGGCATTCAAACGTGAAGCGGCACAGCAAATCTTTCCACGCATGCGCATCGAGCGCTGGGGCTTCGATCCCGAGGCCCTCTACCTGGCCCGCAAAGCCAAGCTGCGGGTGGATGAGATCGCGGTGGAGTGGGCGAACGACGACCGTTCCAAGGTGAACCCGGTGCGCGATGGCATCCGCATGTTCACCGAGCTGCTGCGCGTCCGCTGGAATGACCTCACGGGGAAATACACCGCGCCGGCGACGCCGGCCGCGGTCACCACCGGCACCTAGTAGCACGACCACCCACAAAGTCCGCGCGCCGCAGCGGGTCAGCATTTACAATCGCGCGCCATGAGCGAACGCCGCGAACGCCGCGCGACTTCGTGGTGGCACAAGGTCCCCTTCCGCTGTGAGGTGGGGTGGCTGAACGTGCTGCTGCTCGCCCTTCCGGTGGCGATCGCCCTGCATTTTTCCGGTGACTCGCCTTTTCTTACTTTCCTTTTCGCCGCCCTCGCCATCGTGCCACTCGCCGGCATCCTGGGCGATTCCACTGAAGCGTTGTCGGAATATGCCGGGCCCACGGTGGGCGGCATCCTGAATGCGACCATGGGAAACGCCACCGAGCTGATCATCGGTTTCTTCGCGCTGCGCGCCGGACATATCGAGGTGGTCAAGGCATCCCTGGCCGGCTCCATCATCGGCAATCTGCTGCTGGTGCTCGGCCTCGCGATCATCGTGGGAGGGTGGAACCGCGAGCACCAGACTTTCTCGCGCGTGGCTGCCGGCGCCAACACCACCATGCTGTTCCTGGCAGTGGCCGCGCTGGTGTTGCCGGCAGTCTTCGATCTCTCCGTCTACGGCAACCTGCAGCACGCGGGAGCACGCATCGAGCAGCTCAGTCTGTGGACCAGCGGCGTGCTGATCGCGATCTATGGCGTGAGTTTCATCTTCGTGCTGAAGACACACAAGCGGCTGTTCACGCCGGAGAACGTGGACGAGAAAGGTGAGGGGGCAATGAGCCCGCCGTCAATCTCAAAGACGCGCGCGCTGGGGTCGATGGCTGTCGCGACCGTGCTCATCGCTTACATGAGCGAGATGCTGGTGGGCGAGATCGATGCGGTCACCAAGACCCTGGGCTGGACGGAACTCTTCGTCGGCGTCATCGTGGTGGCCATCGTGGGCAACGCGGCGGAACATTCCACCGCCATAATGATGGCGCGCCGCAACAAGATGGACCTGGCATTCACCATCGCGGTGGGGTCGAGCACGCAGATCGCGTTGTTTGTGGCGCCGGTGCTGGTGTTCGTCTCGCTGGCGATGGGGCGTCCGATGACGCTGGTGTTCAACGCCTTCGAGATCGTGGCCGTCGCGCTCAGCGTGCTGGTGGTCGAGATCATCTCCTCGGACGGCGAGACCAACTGGTTCGAAGGCGCGCAACTGCTCGCGCTCTACCTCATGCTGGGCGTGGCGTTCTACTTCGTGCCTGGGCCGGGACAATAGCGTCCCGGACAAAGTACCGGCCAATAAGATCCGGATAAGCGGGCTTGCCGCGATTGGGTCGCAGCCGCTATTGGCGCGGGCTACTTCGTCGTCTCGAAACGGTAGCCGGCCCCGCGCATGGTCTTGAGATACCTGGGATCCTCGGCATCCTTCTCGATCTTCTCGCGCAGCCGGCGGATGTAGACGTCTACTGAGCGTGCGGTGACGAAGCTGGTATCGCGCCACACCGCATCAAGCAACTGCTCGCGGGTATAGACGCGCCCGGGATTAGCGGTGAAATGCTCGAGCAGGCGGAACTCGGTAGCCGTGAGCGGCACCGGCTTGCCACGCACCTTGAGGGTCATGGCGCCGGTATCGAGTTCGAGGTCGCCATCGCGAAAGACGCGCGGCTCGGGCGTGTGTTCCACGCGGCGTAGCACCGCCTTCACGCGCGCCACCAGCTCGCGCGGGCTGAAAGGCTTGCTGACGTAGTCGTCGGCGCCGAGCTCGAGGCCGACCACGCGGTCGGCTTCGCTGGTCTTGGCGGTGAGGAAGATGATCGGCACGGTGGAGAGTTGGACACTGTGGCGGATCTTCTTGCACAGGTCTAGCCCGGAGCCGCCCGAACCCGGCATCATGATGTCGAGCAGGAAGAGTGCGGGACGCTCCTTTTGCGCGGAGCTGAGCACGTTGCTGCTGTTGGGGAAGGAACGGACGCTGTAGGCCGCGTCCTCGAGATGATGCCGGACGAGTCGCGCGATGTCGGGATCGTCTTCTACGACGTAGATGATCTGCATCTGCCAGCGATTATCGCGGGGCGGAACGCGGCGGTCAAACCTTCGAGGGCAGAATTAATCGTCTATTCATAATCGCCGGTCGTCGAAGCAGGGGGATAGAAGTGGTGGGCCCGCCAGGATTCGAACCTGGGACCAAGGGATTATGAGTCCCCTGCTCTAACCAGCTGAGCTACAGGCCCGCCCCAGCAAGTATAAGATGGCGGGCGCCATGCGCACCGCGGATGTGGTGATCGTCGGCGGCGGGATCGTGGGAGCGAGTATCGCGTACCACCTGGTTGCCGCCGGATGCCGCGACGTGCTCATCCTCGAGCGCGAGACGGCGCAGGGCAAAGGCTCGACTGGCAAGAGCATGGGCGGAGTGCGCGCGCAGTTCTCCACGCCGGTGAACATCCGGATGTCGTTGTACTCGATCCCGTTCTATGCGGATTTCGAGGAGCGCGTTGGCCACCCTTCTGGATACCGCGCGCAGGGATATCTATTCCTCGCGACGAGCGCGAAGCACCTCGAATACCTGGAGCGGAATCAGGCCACGCAGAAAGCGCTCGGGCTGAAGCAGGCGCGGATGGTCAGCGCGGAAGATGTCCGCGAGCTGTATCCCCAGCTCAGGACCGACGACGTGCTCGGTGGCGCGTTCTGCCCCACGGACGGCTTCGTCGATCCCTACAGCGCGATGGTCGGCTTCACGCAGTGGGCGCTGGAACGCGGCGCGCACATCCAGCGCAGCACGGAAGTCACCGGCATCGCCGTTGTCAATGACGGCGTCGAAGCCTGCCGCGTGAGTGGGGTGAGGATAGCCGTGGGGACATCACAAGAAACCATCTCGACTTCGGTCGTGGTGAACGCCGCGGGCCCATGGGCGGCAGGCGTGGCGAAGCTCGCGGGAGCGGCGCTGCCGGTCGAGCCGTTGCGCCGGATGCTTGTCCCCACCGAGCCATTCGACGGATTCCCACACTCCGCGCCGATGATCATCGATATGTCCACCGGTTTCCACTTCCGTCCGGAAGCGCGCGGATTCCTGCTGGCCTGGAACGATCCTGAAGAGACATTCGGTTTTCGCACCGACTACGAACCGGCGTTCACGGAGAAGATACTCACGCGCGCGGCTGAGCGCGTGCCGTGTTTCGCCGACGTGCCGGTGAATCCGAAACGCGCGTGGGCAGGACTGTACGAGATCACGCCCGACCACCATTCCATCCTCGGCGAATCGGACGAAGTGAAGGGACTGTTCTTCGCCAACGGGTTCTCCGGGCACGGCGTGATGCACGCGCCGGCGACGGGGAAGATCGTCAGCGACCTCATCCTGCATGGGACCACGGAGCTCATCGACGCGCGCGTGCTCCGGCCGGGACGCTTCGCCGCGGGCGAAATGATCCACGAGACCGCGGTGCTGTGAGCACTGCGGATGGCGCGTTTTGGCGTGAGCGTCGTCCTTCCGGAAACTAGGTCTCTACAGACCAGTAATGCGGCGCCACATCCTTGAGACTGAAGATGCATCACTCTTCACCGGCGCAAGCCTGCGGAGGTTGAGGAGCCGCCGGACTGGTCCGGCAGGAGGAACCATGAACAAGATGAAGACGATCCTGCTGGCAATGGCCACGGTCGGGATACTCAGTGGCTTGGCGATCGCGCAGAATAATGGCGATTACCGCGACAACCAGGGCAATGGCAACTACAGCGGCAACCATCGCGACTCAGACAACTACGCCTGGGGACAAAACCGCAATACTGACGCGCGCGAATATGGCTTTCACAACGGCTACCGCGATGGCTTCAATCAGGGCCGCATGAACCGTGCGAACAATAACAATCGCAACGGCAACAACGGTAACGGCGACTACAACAGCGGTAACTACGGCAACGGGACCTACAACAACGGCAACAACGGCAACTACAACAATGGCAACGGCAACTATGACCGTCGCAACGAAACCGGAGCCTACCAGAGCGCGATGGGTCCGCGTGGCCAGTACAAGCAGGGCTACCGCGAGGGCTTCCGCAGCGGATACAGCGACGCCCGCAACGGCCGCCGCACGCAGTACGGTTACGTATACGGACAGAACGGACAGCGCACGCCTTGGGATCCGGATGGCGATGGGCGTCCGGGAGTCACCATCAACAACGGCGGTTACAACGGCGGCTACAACAACGGGAACTGGACCACCGGCGGCCGCGGCAATGGCAACGCCGCTCGCTTCGGCTCGCAGGATGGACAGCAGGCCGGACAGAGCGATCGCCAGAGCAACCACTCTTCGCGTGCGACCGAGTGGGCGTCGTATCGTGATGCCGACCATGGCTTGTCTTCGTCGTCTGGCTACAGCAGCTCCGACCAGTACAAGCAGGAGTATCGGCAGGCGTTCGTGAGCCAATACAACCAGGCTTTCGGGTATCGCCGCTAAGCATCGCAGTGCCTCTCTCCCCCACGCTTTGGGCGTGGGGATTTTTTCGCCCTTCGCAACAACGCAGCCGGGTTCTTCACCGTGCATCACGGAGTGGGCTCGGAAGACTGGAGCGCGGACGGCTTCGCGCGGCGGTGATCCGAGTGGAGGCTCGCTTGACTTCGCTGCTCGCCTGCTAGACGATGCCACCTCCCTCTCATGTTTAGCGGCGCGAAAAAGCTCATCGTCGGGATCATCCTGCTCGTGCTGGCTTCGAGCGCGCTATTGCTCTCCGACCTCCACCATCGCAAGCGTGGTGGTCCGGCGACGGTGAACGGACATCTCACCCGCAAGTGGAAGCTCTACCTCATCCAGTACAACGACGTGCTCGACGTGAAGGACTCCGAAGAGGGTGTGCTTGAAGGCCTGCGCGAGAGTGGGCTCAAGGAAGGCACCGAGTACGAGGCTAAGGTCCTGAACGCACAAGGCGACATGGCGACCGTCAGCGCGCTGATCGATTCGGCGACCACCGGTGGCGCTGACATGATCATCACGTTCTCCACGCCGACCTTGCAGGCTGCCATCCGCCGGGCCGAAAAGGTGCCCATCGTCTTTACTTATGTTGCCAGCGCGATCGTCGCCGGAGCAGGCAAGAGCGACACCGACCACCTGCCCAACGTCACCGGCGTCACCCTGGGCGCCGCATATGACCCGATGATGGCGCTGCTGCGCCGCGACTTCCCGCAGGTCCGCCGCGTGGGCACTCTCTTCGTTCCTTCCGAAACGAATTCCGTCTATCACCGCCGACTGCTCGAGCAAGCGGCGGAAAGGAACGGCATGCAGGTCGTCGCCCTGCCGGCCTCGACCGCGACCGAGGTGCCGGATGCCGCGGCCGCGCTCGCCGGCCGCGACCTCGACGCCATCGTGCAGATCCCCGGAAACCTCACCGCCTCGGCGTTCACCAGCATCGCGTACGCGGCGCAGCGCGCCCGCATGCCGGTCTTCGCTTTTCAAAAGCAACAGGCGCTCGACGGCGCGCTCGTGGTGCTCGGCCGCGATTACCGTGATGCCGGCCACGCCGCCGGCCTCATGGCTGCCCGCGTCATGCGCGGCGAGGATCCTGCCCGCATGCCGTTCGTCGAATACGACAAGACGCAGATCATCGTGAACCTCAAGTCGGCGCGCGCCCTCGGCGTCACCTTCTCGCCCGAGCTGCTCAAGTCGGCGAAGCAGGTGATCCGGTGAGTTCCGGCATGGAAGTCGTTCGCGAGCGGCGCGAGGGCTTCCTCGAAGTCCGCATCAAGGGCCGTCTCGACAACTACTGGTCCGAACTCCTGGCCGAGCAGCTCGAGCAGATGTTGCAGGAAGGCGCGCACGACCTGCGCCTCGACCTCACCGAGGTGAACTACCTCAGCTCCGCCGGCATCGGCCTGCTCGTACGCTTCCGCCGGCGACTGGAGACCATCAACGGGACGCTCATCATCATTCGCGCCTCCGACCGGGTGCGCAGCGTGCTCAAGCTCGTCGCTCTCGAGGCCATGTTCTTCTCCGCTCCTGGCGCGTCGGCGACCGCGCCCGCCGCCGGCCGGGCGTTCGAGCGCGAGGGCGTTACCTACGAACACTTCGCCCTCGACCCTGCCGGCGGCCTCGTTTGCACGGGCGCCGGCGATCCGGCGCCGCTGTTTGATGGCGTCTACCGTTCGGCACAGCCCCTCAAATTTCCCGTTGCAAGTTTCGGACTCGGCCTTGGCGCCTTCGGCGATAGTTTCGGCGATTGCCAGCCGCGCTTCGGCGAATTCCTCGCCGCGGCGGGTGCAGCCGCACAGTCGCCAACTGCCGACTCGGAGCGGCCCGACTACGTCCTCGGCTCGGGCTCGCTCGTGCCCGAGTTACAGGTCCTTTACGCCCTGCGCTACGAAGGCGCGTTCGCTCATCTGCTGCGGTTCGACGCCGCGCGCGACACGCGCTCGACCTCCCTCAGCCGGGTGGTCGCCACTGCCCGCGAGATCGCCTCGGGCGGTGCCCTCGGGTTCGTCATGGTCGCGGAGGCCGCCGGCCTGGTCGGCGCCACGCTGCGGCGCTCGCCCACCGAGCCCGGCGACCGCTTCCATCATCCCGAAGTCCGCGAGTGGCTTTCGTTCTCCACCGAGCGCGTCCATGCCATGACGACCGCGCTCGTTGTCGGCGTGCTCAGCCCGCAACCCGCGCCGGCGCTGCTTCCGTTCCTGCGTCCCTTTGCACCTGATGCCACCCTGCTCGGCCACTTCCACGCCGCCGTCTTCCACTACCGCCCCGTGCAGCTGGGTAAGGTCGATCTGCACGAGACCGTTGCCTCGCTCTTCCAGCCCGGCGCGCTGCTTTCGGTGCTGCATCTGCTCGCGGACACGCGTCCGATCTCGGGCGCGGGCGAAAGCGAGTTCCGCCGCGGCGCCTGCTGGTTTGCTCCATTGACGTTTTCTCCGATGACGTTTGCTCCATCGCCGCCTGCTCCATCGCCGTCTACGTCCGCGCCGCGCCGCGCGGAGGATCGCGCATGACGCTTCTGCTTAGCGCCTGGACCATCGGCGCCATCCTTGGCTTGCTCGGCCTCGGCGTCTACGTGAGCTACCGCATCTTCCGTTTCGCGGACATCACCACCGACGGCTCGGTCACGCTCGGCGCCGCTGTCGCCGCGACCTTGATCGTCCGCAATGTCCATCCCGCGCTCGCGACTCTGGCCGCTGTCGGCGCCGGCATGCTCGCTGGCACCACGACCGGGCTGCTGCACACGCGCTTCCGCATCAACCAACTCCTCTCCGGCATCCTGGTGATGACGGCCCTCTATTCCATCAACCTGCACGTGATGGGGAAAAGCAACATCCCGCTGCTCAGCGCGCACACCCTCACCAGTTCCGCCGAGCAGGCCGGGGTCCGTCTGCTCGGTCGCGACACCGTGGATCTGCTCGGCTGGCAAGTACCCACGCGCGACCTTGCTTCGCTGGTGTTCTCACTCGGCGTCGTCGCGCTCGTCGGACTGGGGCTCTATCTTTTTCTTCGCACCGACCTGGGCGCCGCGATGCGCGCCACCGGTGACAACGACCGCATGATCCGCGCGCTCGGAGTTGACGTCGGCAACATGACGGTGCTCGGTCTCGCCGTCGCCAATGGCCTGGTCGCGCTCTCCGGCGCGCTGCTCGCGCAGTATCAGGGATTCGCCGACGTGCAGATGGGCATCGGCATGGTCGTCTGGGGACTGGCCAGCGTGATCATCGGCCAGGCGCTCACCGGTTCAGACTCGCTCGGGCTGGCCATCGCCGGCACCGCCATCGGCTCCGTCCTCTTCCGCTTGATGATCGCGATCGCGCTGCGCTGGGGACTCGATCCCAACGACCTCAAGCTGGTCACCGCCGTGTTCGTCTTCGTCGCGCTGGTCGCGCCCGGACTCGCGCGCCGGCTGCGCCCTGGGTTGCGGAAAAAGACGGCGAGGTCCACCCATGCTTGAAGCCCGCGGCATCTCGAAGACCTTCTTCGCCGGCACGCCCACCGAGGTACGCGCGCTACAGGCAATCGATCTCACCATCGCCGAAGGCTCGTTCGTCACGGTGATCGGCACGAACGGCTCGGGGAAATCCACGCTCCTCAATGCCGTCGCCGGCGCTTTCCAACTCGATTCCGGCAGCATCGGGCTCGATGGCGCCGACGTAACCCTCTGGCCCGAACACCGGCGTGCGCGCTTCATCGGCCGCGTCTTCCAAGACCCTTTCGCGGGCACCGCGCCCGGCATGACCGTCGCGGAGAACCTCGCGCTCGCGATGCGCCGCGGTCTCTCTCGCCGTCTCGCTTGGGCGCTGCGTCCTTCGATCCGGCGCGGACTGCGCGACCGCATCGCCCGACTCGGTATGGGCCTCGAAGACCGTCTCGAGAATCCGATGGGCACGCTCTCCGGCGGACAGCGCCAGGCGCTGACCTTGCTGATGGCGACCTGGTTGCGGCCGAAACTCCTGTTGCTCGACGAACACACCGCCGCGCTCGATCCCAAGAGCGCCGACCAGGTCATCGCGCTCACCGAAGAGATCGTCACGCGCGAGCGTCTGACCACGATGATGGTCACCCACTCCATGCACCAGGCCGCAGCCTTCGGCGACCGTCTCATCATGATGTACCAGGGGACTGTGCGCTACGATCACTCCGGTACCGAAAAGCGCCGCCTGCGCGCCGAAGACTTGATCGCGCGCTTCGAAGAGATCCGCCGCGCCGAACAGCTCGATCCCGCCGCCGCCGAGCTGCTGCGCACGGTTTACGTGTAGCTGTTTACGCCTAGCTGTTTACGTCTAGCCCTTCTGTCGTTCCGCGCTCAAGTCCACGCCCAACTGCTCGGCCTTCTTATATAGGTGCGAGCGCTCGAGGCCGAGCGCTTTCGCCGTGCTGGTCACGTTGAAGTGATTGCGTTTGAGCTCGGCGAGGATGACCTCGCGCTCGAACTGCATCACGCGCTCGTGTAACGCGCCGCTGCCCAGTGAGACGCCCGCTGTTCCTGCACCGCTCGCCCCAGGGATAGAAGACTGTGGCAGCACTGACAGCGCATCCGCTCCGGTGATCTCGCTGCTGCTCGCAAGCAGCATCAAACGCTCGATCACGTTGCGCAGCTCCCGCACATTCCCCGGCCACGGGTAATCCTTCAACGCGGCGATAGCTTCGGCCGAGAATGTTGTTGGCTTCCATCCGTTGGATTGGCTGAGCTGCGCCGCAAAGTGTTGCACCAGCGCGGCGAGGTCGCCGCGACGCTCGCGCAGCGGCGGCAGGGTGATGGGGAAGACGAAGATGCGGTGGAAAAGATCTTGCCGGAACTGGCCGGCGCGGACCAGCTCTTCCAGGTTGCGATGCGTCGCGACGATCACGCGGACGTCCACCGGCACCGGCTTCTCGCCGCCGATGCGCTCGATCTCGCGCTCTTCCAGCACGCGCAGCAGCTTGGCCTGCATCGCCAGCGGCATGTCGCCGATCTCATCGAGGAAGAGCGTGCCGTGCTGTGCCTGCTCGAATTTTCCGACGTGCCTGCCGGCAGCGCCGGTAAATGAGCCCTTTTCGTGGCCAAAGAGCTCGCTCTCGATCAGCTCCGCCGGAACGGCGGCGCAGTTCACCGCGATGAACGGTCCACTCGCGCGCAACGATCGCTGGTGCAGCGCCAGCATCAAGCCATCACGCGCGCCGATCTCGATGCGGTCGTTGCGGACGAGCTGATGCTTCAGCACACGCTCGCCATTCACGTAAGTGCCGTGCTTGGAGCCCAGGTCCACGAGGAAGTGCGCGCCCTGCTCGAGCACGATCTCCGCATGCGCGCGCGAGACGCGCGTATCGGGAAGCATGAGGTCGTTGTCGGACTTGCGTCCGATGCGGAAGGGGCTATGGTCGAGCACCAGCGAGCGCCGGTCGGTGCCATCTAGCAGCATCAGCACCGGCTGCAGCTCGGTGGTCGCGGTGGTGTGCAGCGTAGGAATGCGCGATGGTCCAGTGGCGGACATTGGACATTGGGCCGTGTTTTAAGTCACGGATGGACGCCAGAGCCTATCCTGCGATGGCCGCCGATTGCAATAGCGGCGCGGGTGCCCGGCGAGCAAGAAAAAGGGCCCGCCCCGAAGGGCAGGCTGGGGCCCGGGAAACCGCTTAGAACGTGAACTTTACGGCTATCTGGATATTCCTCGGCCCGCCGCCTCCCAGGAACGGATTGCCGATGCCGACGTCGGGAGTGGCCACGGGATTCAAGAAACCAGTTCCGGTGAGAAATCCCTGCGTCGCACTCACTGTCGGCACGAAGGCCGACCCGTTATTAAAGAAGTCGACGGCAAAGTTCGGGAGCGTGGGATTGGTGAAGTTGGGGTGATTGAACAGGTTGAAGACGTCGGCACGGATCTGCATGGTCACCCGCTCGCCGAGCTTCGTGTTTTTGACGATGGAGTAGTCGAAGTTCTTGAACGACGGGCCCATGTACGCGTTGCGCCGGAGGTTGCCAAAGTGCTGCGAGCCCGGCACACAGCCGCCGTCGCCGCCGTTGAGTGTGGTATCCCACAGACAAGGCGCAGCGAATGCCCCGAGGTTTACCAGGTTGAAGCTGTTTGTCCCCGTCAGAGCCCCGGACGCGATCACATCTGGACGGCCGAAGTACTCGCCGCTGCCGTTGAAGTCATCTTCAAACTGATAGGTCAAGTTGTAGGGCTGGCCGTCCATCAGGGTGAGCACGCCATCCATCTCCCATCCGGAGAGCAGCCACGGCATGGTGGAGCTCTTGGGAAATTCGTAAGTCCAGTTCCAGGAGAAGCGGTTGCGGGTGTCGAAGTTCGAATTCGCGCGCTCGAACTGCGGCGTGTAACTATTGTCCGGCTGCGTGGCTTGCGCCACGAAGTCCTGGCCGTCGGAGGCGTTGTCGATGGAGTGCGACCAGGTGTAGTTCACGACCGAGGAGAGGCCGTGCCAGGACTTGATGCGGAAAGAAGCCTGCAACGCGTCGTAGGTAGAACTGGCCGACGACTCGAAGTTGTTGATGTACTCGAACCCCGCCGCGCCGAAGGGTGAACCCAGTTCCGCCGCGCCCGGGAAGCACGTTCCCGGCGTGAACATCCCATAGATCGCGGGGTTCACGCACTGGTTGATGTCGCGATAGCGGAAGAGCTTGCGTCCCGCCGAGCCGACGTAGCTGACCTGCACCGCGGCATGCGCCCCAAGTTGCTGCTCGATGTTCAAGTTGTAGTTCTGGATGTAGGGCGTGCGGATGCCCTGGTCCACGGTAAAGACGTCGGCGGCGCTGAACGAAGTGGGATCGAATACCGGCACGCCGGGCGTGAGCGGACCCGATGGCGAGAAGCTGAACAACGTTGGATTCGGACCCACGCCGTTGTATGCCGGCCCCGGATTGAAGGTGTTGAAGGGCAGTTGCCCGATGAAGAAGTCCTGCGAGAAGGCGTCGTAGAACATGCCCCAGCCGCCGCGGACCACCGTTTTGCCTGAGCCGAACACGTCCCACGCAAAGCTCACGCGCGGACCGAAATTGGTCCAGTCTTTCGGGTACAGCTGGTCGGTGAGCACCGGTCCCGGCAGGGTGGGATCGAAGTTGCTGAACTGGCCCTCGCCCTCGCTGATCACGCCGAAGTAATCCCAGCGCAGTCCGTAGTTTACGGTGAAGCGGGGGAACACCTTCCAGCTGTCTTGCAGGTAGAGGCCAAAGTTATTCTGCGCGGTGTTGCGCAGCGAGGTGCCGGAGAACGGTGTAAGCGGGGTCCCCGACGCCACCGTCGTCGCCTGGCGTCCGCCCGAAGGCATGCCAGCGAGGAAGCCGAAGAAGTCGTCGAAGTTGAGCCTGGCGCGGAAGCCGGAGTCGAAGAACTGCTTCACCGTGGTGCGCCGGTATTCTCCGCCCCACTTCCAGTTGTGCCGGCCGGTGGAGTAGGAGAAGTTGGTGAACAACTGCCAGTTGCGGTCCACGCGGCCGCGCGGCACGCTGGTGGTCGCTCCGATGGGGGAGACGTCGCCGAAGGTCAGCAGCGGAAGCCCGAAATCCTGCGCCGGCACGCCCGTCTCGAGGCCGAGGCTCGCGGGATCGAGCGTCGAATCCTGAGGGAAGAAGTCTTCGTCGAAGCTGTTCCAGCCAAAACGGTTTTCCATCAGCAGGCGCGGCGAGAAGATGTGGGTATACGAGACTGAGATCACGTGCACGTCCGTAGGCGTAACCGTGTTGTAGCCCGGGATGCCCGAGCCGCCCACCAGCGCGAGCGGGAAACTCTGCTTGCTGGTGCCGTAGAAGTAGCGGCCGGTCAGCACATCAGACCTTCCCACGTGCTGATCCACCTTGAAGATCAAGCTGTGCAGCGTGTTCGTGGAAGTGTTGGACTGCTGTACCGAGCTCGGCCCGCACGGCGAATCGCCGGTCGCGGGCAGCGCCTGTCCCCAGGGGTTCAGGTCGAGAATGTTCTGCGCGACCGTGTTCACCGGCGCCCCGAAGCAGGTGATCATCTCTTCCGTCGGGATGGTGCTCAGCGTGGGGATGCCGATGATCTCGTTCTGTGCTTCGTAAGCGAGAAAGAAGAACGTCTTATCCTTGACGAGGGGGCCGCCGAGGGAGCCACCGTACTGATTGTTGTGGAACTTATCCTGGGGTTGGTCTTTGGTGTTGAAAAAGTTACGCGCGTCGAGCCCGTTGTTGCGGAAGTATTCGAAGACCGAGCCGTGCCAGCTGTTGGTGCCTGACTTGGTCACGATGTTGACGATGGCGCCGGAATTGCGTCCGTACTCGGCTTCGGTGGAACTCATGATGCTGAGTTCGGCGATGGCATCCACCGGAAGCAGCGTGGCTGGCGTGCCGAAGACGCCTGCCTCGTTGATGGCGGAGTCGTTGCGGTAGCCGTCGTTCATGTCAGTGCCGTCGAGCAGGTAATTGTTCGACCGTCCGCGGTTGCCGTTGACGCTGAACTGGCCGAAGGCCCCGGGAGAATCAGAGACGCCGCTGGCGTCCGCGGTCGAGCCGGGGACGAGCGTCAGCAGCTTGATGAAGTCGCGGCCGTTCACGGGAAGCTGCTCGGCTTGTTGCGCGTCGATCGTGCCGCCCATGATGTTAGACGTGGTCTCGACCAGCGGCGCATCGGCGGTGACCTCGATGGCTTGGCTCACTTCGCCGGGGGAGAGCTGGGCGTTCACCCGCGGCGCATTCGCCACGCTCACTTGCACACCTTTGATCGTCTGCGTCTTGAAGCCCGCCTTCGTGATGGTGACGGTGTACTCGCCCAGCGGCAGCTCGGGCAGGTTGTAGTCGCCGCCCGAATCCGTGACCGTGGTGCGCTCGAGACCGGTATCGCGTTGCGTCGCTTTCACGTCGGCGCCCGAAACGGATGCGCCGGTCGAATCGGTCACCGTTCCGGTGATCTCACCACGGAACGTCTGCGCCATCGCGAAGCCCACACCCAGCACCACGATGACAAGAACGCCAAGCCGCTTCTTCATCGTCGTTCTCCTGAACTGCGATTAGGCCCGAGATATAACGACTGCCGGTTTGTTGGGCGGATTATACGCCGCACCTCTGCCGGGAGCGACTGCGCAGCGGTACAATCCCCAGCCATGTCAGCCTTGCCGCAGGTCGCTCCGCTGCCTACCCAGGACGAGAAGTCACTGGCGATGATCACCTACATCCTCTCCATCTTTGCCGGCTGGCTGGCGCCCCTCATCATCTGGCTGGTGAAGCGGGAGTCGAAGTTCGTCTCCTTCCACGCGCTGCAAATCCTGTTCTGGCACGGCATCTATCTGCTGCTCACCATCGTGGGCGTCATATTTTTTATGGTCAGCGTCTTCGCGACGGTCACGGCGGGGGGAAGGCACGCGGCTGGCCCGCCAGCGGCCTTCTTCCTGATGTTCCCGCTGTTCTGGGGAGGCTGGCTCATCAACCTGGTCATCGGGATCGTCTTTGCCATCAAGGCGAAGAACGGCGAGTGGACGCGCCTGCCGATCGTGGGCAACTGGGCGCGGCGCGCCGCCGGCTTGGCGGCTGATTAAGCGTTCCCTAACATGACCCGCACTTGCTCCGGCGTCTTCCCCGCGGCGCGCAGCGCGCGAAGGCTGAGCGCGTCGTCGCGTTTCGCCAGGCGGGTCCCGCGCTCGTCCGTCATCAGCGGCGCGTGTGCCCACGCGGGCGCCGCGACCTCGAGCGCCCTATATAGAAGAAGCTGGCGCGCAGTGCTCTTCAGCAGATCGGCGCCGCGGACGACCTCCGTGATGCACATCGCGGCGTCGTCGGCGACGCAGGCGAGCTGGTAGGCGGGCACGTCGTCGCGCCGCCAGACGAGGAAATCGCCGAAGTCGCGTCCGGCAACATATCGCTGCGGTCCGGCAAGCGCGTCGTCGAAGCGAATGATCTCGCCATCGGGAACGCGGAAGCGCCAGCTCACGCCCGCCGGCGAAGGAAAGTCGTGAGCATCCCAGCTCTTGCCGCGACACCTCCCCGGATACGGGGTCTCTTCGGCATCGTCATGCGGGGCCTGCGCCGCTTGTGCCAGATCTTTGCGCGAGCAACTGCACGGATAAATAACGCCGGCGCCCGCGTCGCGCAGCTCGCGCCACGCTTCGAGGTAGACCTCGCGCCGCTCGCTTTGCGAATACGGTCCGTAGGGGCCACCACCTCGTTGCGCATCGACGTCCGGGCCTTCCTGCCACTCGAGGCCAAGCCAGCGCAGGTCTTCATACATCGCGGCGACGAACTCGGGGCGCGACCGTTGCTGGTCGAGGTCCTCATTACGAAACGCCAACCCACCGCCGGCGGCGCGAGCGCGCTGCTGCGCCATCCAGAAGGTTCGCGCATGACCGAGGTGCAGGTATCCGGTGGGCGAAGGCGCCAGCCGGCCGCGGTAGCTCGCTGCCGATCGCATCGTGTCAAGATTGTAGCGGGCGGCATTGCGGCCCTTCGTCGCAACGATTAAACTCGGTCGTCTATGGCCCGGGTCCAGCGCAGCTTCCTTATTCTCCTATCCTCCCTTGTCTTATCCTGCGGTCTCTCCTTCGCTCCGGCATCGGCTACCGCTGCTCCAGCCAGCCCGCAGGAATCATTGCTCACCGACATGCAAAGTGAGCTCATGCGTGCCTCGAAAGAGCTCGCCAAGGCCGACCCGGCGCCCTACTACCTGAGTTATTCCGTCGCCGATCAAGACACCACCGTGGTCGCCGGCGCCAACGGCGCGATCGTCACTTCGGTGCAGTCGCACGCGCGCCGCGTGGACGTGATCACGCGCATCGGATCTCCCGCGCTCGACAATACCCACGGAGAGTTGCGGACCGCTGCCGTAGTCTCCGGCACGCTGCCGTTGAACCAGGATCACGCCGCCATCGCCCGCACGCTCTGGGACCTCACCAATCGCGGGTATCGCCAGTCGGTCAGCGCTTACATGCGCGCCAAGACTTCGAGTGACGTGCGCGCGGCCGAAGAAGACGACTCGCCCGACTTCTCCAAGCAAGCGCCCCAGACGCACGTGGACGTTGCCGCGCTGCTCCCCGCCAGCGAATCGCTATGGCGCGAGCGCGTGCGCAAAATGGCCGCCCACTTCCGCGCTCATCCCGAAGTGGAGACCTCGGGAGTGGTCGTGGTGATCCAGAACGAGGACCATTACTTCGTCACCACCGAAGGCACGCGCCTGCTCACGCCCGTCCGCATGGCGCGGCTGTTCGTTTTCGCATCCATGCGCGCCGAAGACGGCATGGACCTCACGCGCATGGAGAGCTTCCAGTCTTCCGATCCCGAAAAACTGCCGGGGGAGACGCAGATCGCGCCCCAGATCGCCAAGATGATCGCCGACCTGAAGGCGCTGAAAGCTTCGCCCATCGCCGAGCCGTTCGCCGGGCCGGCGCTGCTCTCCGGACGCGCCGCCGCCGTGCTCACCCATGAAGTGCTGGGACATCGCCTGGAAGGCCAGCGCCAGCGCGGCGACGATGAAGGGCAGACCTTCACCAAGAAGATCAATCAGGCTGTGCTGCCGCAGTTCATCAGCGTGGTCGACGATCCCACGCGCAAGACCTTTGGCGCCACCGACCTCTCCGGTTTCTATCAGTTCGACGACGAAGGCACGCCCGCGCAGGCAGTCAAGCTCATCGATGACGGAGTATTACGGAACTTTCTGCTCTCGCGCATGCCGGTAAAAGGATTTCAAACCTCGAACGGACACGGCCGCGGCGAGGCGGGCCGCGTTCCCGTGGGTCGCCAGGGAAATCTCATCGTCTCTTCCACCAAATCGGTGCCCGAGGGCGAGTTGCGCCAGCAACTCATCGCCGAGGTGAAGCGCCAAGGCAAGCCCTACGGACTCTATTTCGACGACATCCAGGGCGGTTTCACGGTGACCTCGCGACAGGCGCCGCAAGCCTTCCAGGTGCTGCCCATCATGGTATGGCGCGTCTATCCCGATGGCCGTCCGGACGAGCTGGTCCGCGGCGTCGATCTCGTCGGCACGCCGCTGGCGGCCTTCGCCCACATCATCTCGGTGGGCGACACCGAGCACGTGTTCAACGGCATCTGCGGTGCTGAGAGTGGCAGCGTCCCCGTGGCCGCGATCGCGCCCGCCATGTTGTTCTCGGAATTCGAGACGCAGCGCCGCGCGCAATCGCACCAGCGTCCGCCTATCCTGCCGCCACCCACTGCGGCAGATATCGCCGGAGGTGTGCGATGAGACCGAGAGCGATGAAACGGTGGCCGATGAAACGCTTGCTCGCAGCTCTCGCCGTCTTTGCGTTCTTTGCTGTGCTCCTCGGCACTACCGCGGCGCAGCAGTC
>JALYLW010000040.1 GCA_030774055.1 Acidobacteriota bacterium | reverse complement strand
CGCCTTTTCTTTGTCTTCCCGAAAGAGGCCCATTTCCCTTTCAGTAACCCCTCGGATTGTGCTACTTTGTCCGCACCTCCAGTGGCTCCGGAAGGGCCTCCAGACTGCATTTTCTGGCGATTTCCGGGGCTGGCAACGCCCGCCGAAGTCCGGTCTCTTACCCGGCCGTGTTCTGGCGGTTTATCATTTCAGGGTCTCCCCGGAGTCCGTCCTCTATGGCGCTCGGTTTCGGCTTCAACAAACAGAAGGTCCTCGCGTCGGCGGAGAAGTACGTGCAGCAGGGCAAGCTGCAGAATGCCATCGGCGAATACGAGAAAGTCGTCAAAGAGGACCCCAAGGACCTCCAGGTCCTGAACACCATCGGCGACCTGCATTCCCGCATCGGCGACGCCGACAAGGCCGCGCATTATTTCAAGAAGGTCGGCGACCACTACGCCTCCGATGGCTTCACCGTGAAAGCCATCGCGATGTACAAGAAGATGGTCAAGCTCGCGCCCGGGCAGACCGAAGCCATCCTCAAGCTCGCCGAGCTCTACACCCAGCAGGGCCTGTACAACGACGCGCGCCAGCAATACGTCCAGGTCGCGGACGCCTACATGAAGGCGAACGAGTTGGATGCGGCCGCGCGCATCTTCCAGAAGATGCTGGAGCTCGATCCTGAGAACTCCAGCATGCAATCCAAGCTCGCCGACCTTTACGTGCGGCTGGGCAAGAAAGAAGAAGCGCGCAACATCTTCTTCAACGCGGCGCAGTCGCTCTACGCGCGCGGCTCCTATGATGCCGCCGACGAGGCCTGCGGCCGCGTCCTCGGGCTCGAGGCCGGCAACGCCGACGCGCTCATGCTGCGCGGCGCCATCGCCGCCGATTCCGGGGATGGCGCCAACGCCGTCCGCCACCTCGAGCAGATCCACAATCTCGACTCGCGGCCCGACGCCCTGCGCGCCCTCATCCGCGCACACCTCCTGCTCGGCCAGCGCGATCTCGCGGAACCGCTCGCCAACAAGCTCCTCGCCGTCCATAACGATATCGGTGGCCTCACCACCTACGCCGAATCGCTGATGTCGTCCGGCGACTTCGAGAAAGCCATCGCGGTCTACGATCAGTACGCCGACAAGCTGCTCGCCGCGAATCCCACCGGCATCATCACCGCGCTGCATGCCTCCATCAACAAGATCAAGGAGAACGCGCCCGCCCTGCACCTATTGCGCAGCGTCTACCTCAAGGCGCGTGACACCACCCACCTGAACGAAGTCTCCGAACTGCTGGCCCATGCCCACGTGCAGGCCGGCGACCTGGGAAAGGCCCGCGACCTCTACAAGGAGCTCTCCGACCTCGAGCCGGAGAATCCGCTGCACGCGCAGAACTACAAGCAGATCATCGGCAAACTGGGTGAGGATTCGGCTGCGCGTCCGCTGACCGCCGCCGAAAGTTCGCAAGCCTTCATGGTGGAAGAACTTGACGCCATGGCTACCACCGGGGTGGAGCAGCAGTACTCCCCCGATGTTGCGGCCGCGATCCGCAACGCCATGACCGAGTCGGAGCTGTTCGATTCTTATAACCTGCCGGCGAAGACCATCGCGCCGCTCGAAGCCGTGCTGGCGCAGGCTCCCGAAGACGCGCTGATGAACCAGCGCCTCGCCGGACTCTATGCCCGCGCCGAACGCTTTGCCGATGCGGCGCGGTGTTGCGAGATCCTCGCCCGCGTCCACACCAAGGCCGGTCATGCTGAGCTCGCCAAGCAGTTCGGTGAGATGGGCGTCCGGTACCGCAAGCATGCCGGCGGAGCTGCGCCCACCGCGCCTGCGGAAGGCGCTCCCGCACTCGGTTTCGAGGTAAGCGCGGCGCCTCCCGCAGCCGCGGCGGCCCAGCCGGCGGCTCAGGAGTTCGGATTCGAAGTCAGCGTGCCGCCGGACGTGCCTGCCGCTCCAGTGGCTGCAGCGCCCGCGCGCGAGGTCGATGTCGCGAGCGAGTGGGAGACCATGGTCACCTCCGAGCCGGCAGCCGCCGCCGCGGAAGCGACTGTGACCTCTGCCGGAACGGCGATCGGCGATCCCACCCGCGAGGTAGTGGAAGAGATCAAGTTCTACATCGGGCAAGCGATGTTCGGCGACGCTCACACCGCGCTCGACCGGCTGGCGCAGTTTTCTCCCAAGCATCCGGAGATCCCCGCGCTGCGCGCGCAGCTCGCGGCGGCGGAGACTCCCGCGCCCGTCGCGCCCTCTGAAGCCAGCATCGCCGAGTTCAGTTTCGACGCGATCAAGACCGAAGCAGCGGAAGCGCCGGAAACGGTTGCGCCGCCACCACCGCAGCCACCACCGCCCGCGCCGAAAGCCGCGCCTAAAGCCGCACCGAAACCGGTTGCCGCTCCGCCGCCGCCACCACCGCCGCCGGCGCCTGCCGCCAAGATCAACGCGATGAGCGACTTTGTCCTCGACCTCGAAGAATCGCTAGGCGACGACTTTGCTATCGGCGGCGCGAAGGCACCCGCGCCGCCTCCGCCCTCCGCACTGGCCAAGGCCGCTGCTCCGCCGTCCCCGCCACCACCACCACCGCCGGCCGCCAAGCCCGCACCGGCGAGGTCTGCCGCACCGGCTGCGGCTGCGTCCGCACCCGCGTCTTCATCTGCACCCCAATCTGCACCCCAATCTGCACCCCAATCTGCCCCCCAGCAAGACGTGATGGTTGGCCGAGAGGCCAACGCCGCCCTCACCGACATGTTCGCTGAGTTCAAGGAGGAAGCGGAAGAGGGCGCCGGTCAAGCCGAGGATCCCGACACCCATTACAACCTCGGCGTCGCCTTCAAAGAGATGGGACTGCTCGACGAAGCCATCGGCGAGCTGCAAAAGGTCTGCCAGTCGATCGAGCACGGATATCCTTTCTCGCAAGTGATGCAGGCCTACACCTGGCTGGCGCATTGCTTCGTCGAAAAGGGCGTGCCCATGGCGGCGGTCAAGTGGTACGAGAAGGCGCTGCACGTGCCGCAGATCGATGAGGAGAGCAAGATGGCCGTGTACTACGAGCTCGCCTCCGCGCATGAGGCCGCCGGCAACCGCAAGGAAGCCTTGGCCAGCTTCATGGAAGTCTACGGTTCGAACATCGACTACCGCGACGTCGCCGAACGCATCAAAGCACTGAAGGCGTAGAATCCGTCTCGCATGGATCCCGCGCAGAAAAATAAGCCGCATGGTCACGCCGCTCCGGAAGGCGAGCCCCCTGCCGCGAAGGATCCTTCCGTGCCCTCCAACGTTCGTCCGTTCCCTGGTCCCGTTCCGCCCGTCCCCGCAGCCGGCGCGAATGGTGTGCTAGACAAGGCCGGGTTAGACAACGATGCCGACGCCCCGCCCCCGGTCTGGCTCGCACGCAGCATGATGGTCGTGTTCGTCGCTTTCTGCGTCGAAGTGGGCCTCGTGCTCATCGCCGTGCCCTGGCTGCCGCATCTCTGGCATGAGAACAGCTTGCTCACGTCGTTCCCGGCGATCCGCGCCTTCATCGCCCATGACTTCGTTCGCGGCGTCACCACCGGCATCGGGGTACTCGATATCTGGCTGGGCATCTACGAGGCCGTACACTATCGTGATCCCAAGCCGCCCACGGCCGGCTGAGCGTCTTTCATCTATCATCTATCGTTCATACTTGTATCGTTCATACTTGTGGTTCGGCCCTGAACTTCGACCCTCGACAAAGTGAGCACTGATCCTGACCACCGGCTTCCGCCCAACATGCACGATCCCGAAGATCCCAAAGATCTGCAACGCGCGCCACTCGCTTACAAGAACCCGGCGTTCATCGATAGTCCCGACGGGCGCATCCTGCGCATCCTCGC
The DNA here is from genome assembly GCA_030774055.1 of Acidobacteriota bacterium. Taxonomy (NCBI): domain Bacteria; kingdom Pseudomonadati; phylum Acidobacteriota; species Acidobacteriota bacterium. The sequence continues at coordinate 9,545 of JALYLW010000040.1, read as the reverse complement.
GGAGTATCAGGAACCGCTCGCACGCTTCCACCGCGAGAAGATCCAGGATACGGTCGTCTTCTTCGGCTCCGCGCGTTTCCACAGCCGCTCGCACGCCGAGCACGAACTCGAAGTGCTGGCCAAGCCGAGCTCAGCGCAGCCCGCCCCGCTCGAAGAGCAGATCAAGCGCGCGCGTGCCGCGGTGGAGATGGCTCGCTACTACGAAGAAGCCCGCCGCCTCGCTTTCCTGCTCACCTCGTGGACCAAAGACCTGCCCTTCGAGCGCCACCGCTTCGTCGTCTGCACCGGCGGCGGTCCGGGCATCATGGAAGCGGCGAACCTGGGCGCGCGCGAGGCTGGCGGCAAGACCATCGGACTGAACATCAACCTGCCCTATGAGCAGATGCCCAATCGCTACATCACTCCGGAACTCAACTTCGAATTCCATTACTTCTTCATGCGCAAGTACTGGTTCGCCTACCTCTCGAAGGCGCTCGTGGTCTTTCCCGGAGGCTTCGGTACGATGGACGAACTGTTTGAGATCCTCACGCTGGCGCAGACCGAGAAGCTGGCCAAGCGCATCCTGGTGCTGATGTACGGGAAGGAATACTGGGAGCGCGTCATCAACATCGACGCTCTCGTCGATTGGGGCACCATCGCGCCCGAGGACCGCGACCTCTATCGCGTGGTCAATTCACCGGAAGAGGCCTTTGAAGCGCTGCGCAAGGGACTGACGAAGTTCCACCTCAACGCGCCGCATCCTAAGCAGGAAGACCGCGCTCCCGGCATCGCCAAGACACGGCCATTCAACCAGCGCAATCGCTGAACCGGTCTTCCAAGACCGCTCTAAAGCCGCTCTCCAAAAGCCTGATTCCCGAAACAACCCTGGCTGTGATGACCGGCATCTGCTCCCGTGGTGGCACTACTGCGCCCCTGGTAAGCCGCACCACCCCGTGTGTCCGCGCCGTTTCGTCTCGGTCCAGGCTGTCTTTTATTGCGCGTTACGGCCCCTGATCAGTCGCGAATCCTGGAGGAATGAATGATGCATGCAGGGCATTGCAAGCTGATGGCTGCGTTTGTCTTTCTCGCCGCCGTCACATCCGTTATTTCCGCCGCTTGGGGCGCTACGCCTGCCTCAGGCACAGTGAATGACACCAACTCGAGCGTGACGTGGACGGGCACCAGCCTTGTGACCACACCCACGCTGACCGGTTATGATCCCACGCTCTGCCCTACGCTCAAAGATTGCGACACTTTCAGTATCACGGTCAATGTCTCCGACGCTTACCGCGCTGCACATCCCAATTTTGCCGTTGTGATACGCGCGGACTGGTCTAACTCCGCCAACGATTTCGACCTGCTCCTCTACAAGGGAAGCACCTTCGTCGACGATTCCGGCCAGGGCTTTACCAACTTCGAAGAGATCGAGCAGGCAGGGTTGGCGAACGGCACCTACACGGTCTACGTGCACGCCTGGGGTGCTGTGCCGCTCACCGCTTATGCCGGCAAAGTCACCTTGGTCGCGGATCCGCCGCTCCCCGTGTTCCGCAGCGCGACCTACAGCAAGGACCCAGACGGCAAATTCGGCCCACAGATGTTCCAGTTCACCTCCGACCTGCGCCTGGTAGGTTCGGAGAACGGCCAGACCGGCCAGAACGTGGAGCCCGACATCAAGATCGACCACTTTGGCACGATCTACGCTTCCGCCATCCAGGGCGTCCCTGCCGGCGTGGACTTCTGGCGCTCCGATGACGGCGGCGCGAGCTTCCAGTTCCTCGGCCAGCCTGATGGTGCGCAGACGCCTGCTGCCTCCAGCTTGCAGAGTGTTGGCATCGGCGGCGGCGATAATGACATTTCCATCGGTTCGCCGTTCGCTCTGCTGGATGTTTCCGGCGTGGGTAAGGTCGGCAGTACCGGGAACGTTTCCGTCAGCAGCCTGAGCCTGGCTAACATCACCGTCAGCAACTCGCTCGACAAAGGCGAGAACTTCCTCGTCAGCCAGGGCGACTTTCCGGTGGTCGACCGCCAGTGGAACACCAGCGTCGGTCCGAGCCGCATCTTCCTCACCTCGCGCCAGCTCGGCGCCCTGCTCGTCGGCACCACCAGCATCTTCTGGGTGCAGTCCGACGATTACGGCATGACTTGGCCTCGCGGTGCGATCATCGCCTCACCACTCGCCGGCGCGGCACAGGATGGTCGCCAGGGCAACATGGTTTCCTACGCGCCGAACGACGATCCCAGCAAAGCCGCGGCGTACAACGTGTTTACCGGCAGCAGTCCGCGCGATCTGTATCTCGCGGCGTGTCCGGCGCCATGCAACCTGCCCTTGCTTCCGCAGGGACAGCTCGATCCCACGGTCAAGGGCGTCACGGTGCGGCGCATTTTCCGCGCTCCGGTCGGGAAGGTGATCGATAACGTGTTTCCTGCCATCGCCGTGGACCGCGCCGGCAACCTGCACGTGGTCTTCAGCGACCGGAAAGACGCGTTCCTCATGTCTTCCCGCGATGGCGGCAATAGCTGGACGGATCCCGTCCGCGTCAACAATCCGGCAGACGCTGCGGTCACCACCGCGCTGCTGCCCTGGATCATTGCCGGCGGCGATGCCGGCCGCGTCGGCGTGATGTGGTACGGCACCGACCGTCCTGGCGATCCCGATCAGGAAGCCGGCTTCGAAGGCTCCGAGTGGAAGCTGGGGTATGCGTTCACTCCCGATGCGTTCGCTGCCGCGCCCGCATTCCAGTACGTTGCGGCCAGCGGCCAGACGACGGGCACCGAACAGCAGCAGCGCGGCGTCGTGCATGTCGGCTCCATCTGCTTGCGCGGCCTCGATTGCGATACTCCTGCGCCCGCCGGCAACCCCGGCGACCGCGACCTGGCCGAGTATTCGAGCATGTATCACGATCCACTCGGCGCGGCGAACATCCTCTACTCGACCGATCTGGCTACGCCGAACACCACGGCACGGGTGCAGTTCACGCGACAGATCGCGGGACCCCTCACCGTCGGCCTGCCCGCGACCGTCTCCGGCACGGGCTGGTTCGATAAGGACAACAAGAAGCACTTTGCCATCGACGTGACTTCTGGCGCGGGCACCTTCACCTACTTTGACAAGCTGGCGAAGATCTACCTCACCGCGACGTCGATCGGCTCGAGCACTCGCTCGGGTAACGCAGCGAGGTTCTCGGGCAGCGGCAAGCTCGACAATGGCAGCTCCGTCACTTTTACCGTGAACGTGACCGATGCCGGTACGCCCGGCAAGAACGGCGACGCCTTCGCCATCACCATCAGCAATGGCTATGCCGCCAGCGGGCCGGTTGGAGGCGGCGACATCGTCGTGCAACGCTGAGCCGAAATAGAAAAAGAGGCTGGCCCCGGGGCCAGCCTCTTTTTTTGCAAACCCTCAGGCTGCTTGCTTGGTGTCTTTGTTCTTCGTGTCTTCCTCGATCTGGGTGATCTCCGCGCGCTCTTTCTTGATGTTGAGCCTCACCTTGCCGAAGATGCCGATGTAAACGTTCGCGATCCATACCAGCGCGAGCCACGCGATGAGGTATCCGCGCCAGTCGTCATAGAGAAGATGGAAGCGCGTCACCGCCAGCAACGCCGCCGCCACATAATGCGAGAAACAATACTCGCAGGTAAAGAGGTAAAAGAATTTGCGGGAGAGCAGGCTGCGGCAATCCTCCGCGCGGCGCTCGCAGTACTCCCGTGGCTCGCGAAAGACTTCCTCGTGGGTCACCGTCCACGCCACGCATGCTACCGGCAAGGCCAGCACGAGCAGCCACACGATCTGCATCCCCACGCTCTGCATCCCAATCCCCATCCCTCCATTAGACGCGCAAATCACCCTCCGTGCTGGACAATCACCCTCCGCGCCGGACATCGTGGTGAAATAGACAAGTTGGACTGAGCAGAGAGAACTGAAAAGGGGGACTGAAAGGGGGACGTGCTGCTCTACTACATCACCGACCGCCGGCAGTTTCCGGGCCCACCGGGCGAGCAGCGCCGCGCCCTGCTCGCCAAGCTCGGCGAGGCCGCGCGTGCCGGCGTGGACTACATCCAGCTCCGCGAAAAGGATTTGTCCGCGCGCGAACTGGAGCAGCTCGCGCGCGAGGCGGTCAGTGCCCTTGCCCGCGCTCGGCCAGCACGAATGCCCCCAACCCGCATGTCCGAAGGCCAGCGGCCAACCACTCGCCTGCTGGTCAACTCGCGCGCCGATATCGCGCTCGCGGTTGGCGCCGACGGTGTCCATCTTCCCGCCGGCGATCTTCCGGCGAGCGAGGTGCACGCGTTGTGGGCGGCCGCCACTCGAAACTCGAAACTCGAAACTCGAAACTGCCTCGTCGCCGTCTCCTGCCATACCGGGGAAGAAGTCGCAGCCGCCGAATCCCACGGCGCCGACTTTGCCGTCTTCGGACCGGTCTTCGAAAAGGCAGGAGGACCGAAGTCCGCGGGCCTCGCCGCGTTACGCGCGGCGTGCGCGCGCGGCGCTCACACCAGCACGGTGGCCAAGCCCGAAGCCGGATACGCCACCCCGATGCCGGTGCTGGCGCTTGGCGGCGTCACGCTCGCGAACGCGCAGGACTGCCTGCGCGCCGGCGCCGCCGGCGTGGCCGGAATCAGGCTGTTCCAGGAGAATGAGGTCGCGCGCGTCGTGGCCGAGCTATGCGCGCGGGAAAAGAGATAGGTTCCCGCGCCGCATCCGCGCCTATGCCTTCCCTCGCATCTTCGCGAACCACCAGCGCACGCCGACGAACAGAAAGCGCGGATCGCGTATGAACTCCGGCGGCTTGCCTTCGAACCAGTGTCCCACGAACTGCAGCACCCAGCCGAGAACGAACAGCACCACCGCATAGATCCACAGCGGGCCAATGTAGATCGCGCCCACGGCCAGCAAGAGCGACACCACGATCATGGGGATGCCAAAGCTGTGGCACAGCCGGTTCATCGGATGCCGGTGCGCCTCGGAGTACTCGCCCACCCAATCGCGTTGCGCCAGCTTGTCGCTCGAATGTTCGTGGCTCATTGGCACTTCACCTCAGGCTTGCCCACACCGTTCGTCCTAACGATATTGCCCTTCTTGTCCATCTGGAAACGGAACTCGCACGCGTGCAGCGCCTTGGGCAGTTCACGCGTCAGAGGCGTTGCGGCATTGTACTCTTCGCCCGAGCGGCTTCCGTGGTACTGTCCCGCGGGAGGCCGCCACATGCGCTACGTCATCGCGTTGTCGTCGCTTGTCTTCTCATCGCTGGGATGTTTTGGTTCGAACACCACATGGCAGCGCTCGCCAATGCATGGGCCCACGCGGGGACGCCGCTCTCTGCCGTGGAACATTTCGAGCTCCGCGTAGCCAGGGCTTGGTTGGGTTTCTGGTGGGCGCTCTCGCCGCTGATCCTGATTGCCTGCCTGGGCGTGGCCGCGCTGATGGGCAAGAAGCGATTGTCTGCCTAGCTCTGTGTCTCCGCGTCTGGCGGTGGAAAGTCAGCCCGAAAGGTCACCGCGGATCGAAGTACTGGTCGAAGTGCAGCCACAGCACGCGCGCCACCGACATCACGAGCGGTGCAGACAGTATCACCAATCCCAGGGACGCGAGCAGCAGCGTGTCCCAGGACCATGAAGTGACTGCCCAGAGCAGCAACAGGAAGACAAAGATCAATGCGGTCACTATCAACGAACTGATGTACATGGCGCCGAGGAAGTATCCCTGCTCGCGCTGGTACAGCAAGCCGCACTCCGGACACATCGGATGCAACACGCCGAATCCCGGAAAACGCCAGCGCGCGAAGATCGGCCCAATGCGGCAGCGCGGACAGCGCGCCCGCAGGATGGCGTGCCACCGCGTCGGTTCTAGCCGAACCGGATCACCGTTATCGCGCATAAGAGGTCAATTTCCACCACGGAGGCACTGAGACACGGAGATTTGGGGGGACGAATGGGCGGGATAGACGCGGTTGCGGGAACAAGAAAAACAAGACAACTCCGTGCCTCCGTGTCTCCGTGGTAGGTGTTGGCTCACTCCGCGCGCTTCGATGCCTCTTCCATCGTCTTCTCGAGCCGCCGCTGCCTTGACCCTGGATTGCGATAGTAAAAAATACCGAGCAGGTGATTGCGTCGTTGTCGCGGCGTCATCCGCTGCCAGCCCTGCCACGCTCGCGGGTAGCGTTCGAATGCCTGCCGGATCAATGGAGGCAGCTCGCGCTCCGCCTCGATGGTCTGGAGCACGCGCTCCGCCATCTGCTCCGCCCGCTTGCGGCGCGAAGCTGCGGCCTTCGGCTCGGTGATCGACCTCGCGATCGCCTGCCGATAGGAATAACTTAGCGCCGCATAGAACCTGGCGATCGCACGCGACTGTTTCATGATCCGCGCCCACTCTGCCGGCTCGGTGACCACGCGTTCTTCGAGGTCCGGCTCCAGGCGAAAGCGCGCCTTCATCCCCACACCCACGCCGCCGCCGCGCTGCATCTGCTTGTTGATCAGCATGTAGTGGTATCCCTTGCCGGTGGGAAACAGCGAGGTGCGGAAGCCGAAGCCGCTGACTTTTTTGTTCGCGCTTCCGATCTCGCCGCGGACTTTGAGATGCCCGCGCACGCCCCAGACTTTTTCCACGTCCACCGGCACGCGGATGATCACCCAGCCCAGGTTTCCGGGCATGTGCTCGAGCGTAGCGGTGAAAGTCTTGGCGGTGGTCTTGGGCTTCTTCACGGGTGCGGAAGGTATGCAACCCGTTTTTACCACGGAGACACGGAGGGCACGGAGAAAACCCGACTGCCAAGTCTTCTCCGTGTACTCCGTGCCTCCGTGGTGAGACTAGCTCTTTCTCGCGGCTTCCCGTCCCAGCAGCGCGCGCTTCCGCTCGACGCCCCAGCGGTAGCCGGCGAGCGCACCGTCGCCGCGCACCACGCGATGGCACGGGATCACGACCGCCACCGGATTCCGAGCGCACACGCGCGCCACCGCGCGGCAGGCTGCCGGAGCGCCGATCGCCGCGGCGACTTGCTGGTACGAGCGCGTCTCGCCCGCCGGGATCCGCAACAACGCTTCGTAGACGCGCCGCTGAAAAGCGGTCACGCGGATGTCGAGCGGGAGACGAGTTTCCGGGCTACGCGAAGAAGTACGCGAAGAAGACCCGCCTTCGACCTGCGCGAGCACGTCCGCAAGCCACGCCGGTCGCTGTGCAGCATGACTCAGCTCGGCCTTGGGAAACTCGTTCTTCAACGCCTTTTCCAGCTCGCGCTCCGAGTCGCCGAGCTGGACGCTGCACACGCCACGCGGCGTCTTCGCGACCAGCAATCGGCCGAGCGAGCACGCGACCACGGCGTATTCGATCGCGACGCCTGCGGCGCCCTTGCGGTACGTCGCCGGCGTCATCCCCATTTCTTGATTCGCGCGCTCGTAGACGCGCGAGCCCGAACTGTATCCGGCGTGGTAGGTGGCTTCGGTCACGTTGCGCCGGTTGAGGCGCAGCTCCTGCTTGAACGACGCCAGGCGGCACCCCGCAATGTATTGCTTCGGCGTGAGTCCGGTGGCCCTCTTGAAGACGCGCTGGAGGTGGAACGGGCTCATCCCGGCGTGCGCGCCCAGCTCTTCGAGTGAGAGCGTGGCATCCAGATTCTCGCGGATGTAATGGCAAGCGCGCTCGACGGCTTGCAGTTGCGCGTCCACCCGGCCGGGCTGGTTGGGATGGCAACGCTTGCAGGCGCGGAAGCCCGCGCGCTCGGCGGCAGGGATATCGAAGAAGTATTCCACCTGGTCGCGCCGCGGACGCCGCGACGGGCACGACGGCTTGCAGTAGATGCCGGTCGAGCGCACGCCGTAGAAGAGGCGCCCGTCCCAGGCGCGGTGCTGCCCGAGGACAGCCTGCCACTCGGCGTCGTTGTTGGTCGCGTTCGCGCCTTTCGACGGTATCGGCCGCGCGGTCATGGTCAGCTCGGTTGGAACAGTCAAAGTATCCATGTCCGCGAGAATAGGACAAGGCGGAAATGCGAACCATCCGGTTCTTGCGGTGGAAGTGGATTGCAAGAGGGGTGATTTACAACCCTGCCATCTCCATGCGATTCAAGATAATCGGCCCCATTTCGAACATCGAAATAATCGCCCGCGGGGTCGGAGTGCGCAGCCGCATGCAGTTGCGGAAGTTGTATGGCCCAGGCCGCTGGCGCAAGTTGAAGGGAACAGCAACCATTGAATATGGGGATGGTACGATATGCGTGGCAGAGTTGCATTGGTACGAAGCGCACGGCTTCGGCAAAAGGAACGTCAAAGTAAAGCGGACCGTGCGCATGCTATGAAGACGAGAACCGTTCCACATTTCGTGATTTGCATCGACAACGGCGACACACCTGTCGATCTCGAGGTCGGCAAGGTGTATCGCGTCCTGCCAGACCGAAAAGCCAAGGCGATGGGATTGGTGCGGGTAGTGGATGGTTCAGGCGAAGACTACCTCTATCCTGCCGAACAGTTTGTCCCCGTCCGCCTGCCGCGGATCGCACAACATGCGCTCCTGAAGGCTTGATGATCTCTCATCAGAGGGATATTTTGGCACTGGCGGCTGATGAGCGAGTCGCTGGGGTCGAGGTTTCGACCGATGCGATCACCGTCTCGTTGAAAGACGGCCGCGCAATCTCCGCGCCGCTCGCCTGGTTCCCGCGCCTTCTGCATGCCACGGCTTCGCAGCGGGCGAACTGGAAGATCGTGGGCAGGGGCCACGGAATCCATTGGCCGGAGATCGATGAGGATGTAAGTACCGAGGGTCTGCTGCGGGGTGCGCCCGCGCCTCGCCCCAAGCGGCGGAAATGAAGGCGGAATCAAACTAAGGGATGGTGGTGACGGTCCCGGGCTGCAGGCTGGCAAGTCTTTCCAGGAGCTTGGGAGTAATCGGCTGCAGATCCGCAAGCCGGTTGGATGGAGCAGAACGACGATCGCTATGCCGCCCGGAGCAGCGAGATTCTGCTGGAATGACAGGTTCCGGTCCACGGTGACGAAGGCATCGAATCGGCCTTGCGCCAGGCGGAGCAGCTCGCCATTCTTCGTGCCTGCCCAGCCCATCTGCGGAACCGTTCGTACCTCATGTCCGGCGAGTTCTCGGGCCAAGCGCTGGTCGATGCATTCGTCCAGCAGCAGCTTCACTCAGTGCACCATCTCGAAGATGCGCTCTTTGGCCTCATCGAGCAAGGCCAGAACCTGTTCTCGCTTGACGGACGGGAAGCCTTCTAGAAAGCTGTCGATGGAATCGCCGGCTTTTAGGTGCTCGATGAAAGTCTGCACCGGCACTCTGGTCCCCGCAAAGACGGGGGTGCCGCCCATGACCTCGCGCGACACCGTTACTACACGGCTGGCCATGGCTGAATGGTACTCAACGCGGACGAGCGTTAGCAAGCCTCCCAAAGGAAAAGGCCGAACTGATTTCTCAGTTCGGCCTTTATTAATGCCGGCGATTACCTACGCTCCCACACACTTTCGCGTGCAGTACCATCGGCCCAGCGGGGCTTAACTTCCGTGTTCGGGATGGGAACGGGTGTGACCCCCGCGGTGTGATCACCGACAACTTGAGGCGTTTAGCAGGCGTGAGC
>JALYLW010000039.1 GCA_030774055.1 Acidobacteriota bacterium | reverse complement strand
CCATCCTCAACTGGGAGACTTCGCAAGACGCCGTGGTCGGAGCCGTGGTCGGCAGGGGTCCGGTGCAGGACCCACGGAGCAACAACAGCGAGCAGCGCGACGCCGCTTCGCTGCGCGCCTTCACCGCCCGCGATCGCAGCACGGTGCGCACTTGCTATGGCGATCATGCCTCCGACATATCGGCCGGCTTCAGCCGGCGCGACTCCTTGCCCGCAGATATCGATCGCCAGCTCCAGCGCAACGGAACCGTCCCCGCTTCACTCGAGCGCGAGGTGCAGTACTTGCCGGAAGTGTGCGAGAACCAGTTGCCGCGTTTGCCTTCGGACCTGCAACGCGTGGTCTACATGCGCCGCGTGCTGCTGATCGATCGCGACAACCGTATCCTCGACACATTCAATATCGACGACTAATCAGCACGGAGGTGCGAGATGAGCACGATCCGTCAGTTATTGAAAGACCGCGAGACTTACACCGTCGACAGTCAGCAGACGGTGTTCGACGTTGCCCGTTTCATGGTCGAGCGCAACATCGGCGCTGTGCCCGTGCTCGATAATCGCGGCAAGCTGGTCGGCATCTTCTCCGAGCGCGACATCATGAAGCGCGTGCTGGTGGAGGGCAAAGACCCGAAGAAAGCGAAAGTCTCAGACGTCATGACGCCCGACCCGCTCGTCGTCACCGCCGATGAATCGTTCGAGAATTGCATGCTACTGATGAAGCAGCACGGCTTTCGGCACCTCCCCATCATGGACGAACACAAGCTCCTCGGTCTCGTCTCGCTGCGCGACCTGCTGCTGCATGAGGTCGACGAGAAAGATGGCGAGGTGCGCATGATGCGCGCCTACATGCACTCCAATCCCGGCGAAACGTAGGTCAAGGTCAAATGAAAACAGGAGGATAAGAGGAGGGGAGGGAACACCTCTTCTTTCTTCTGTTTTTCCTTTCTTTCTTGCCTTTTCTTTTCTTTCCTTCCTTTCCTGTCTTTCTTGTCTCTTTTTCTATTGCTCTTCCTCTTTTCCTCCCCTCCTCCTGCTTTCATTTGACCTTCCTCTGCGTCCTCTGCGGTCTTCATTTGACCTGAAACTCAGTGCTACAATCCGCGCACACCGCGGCTATGGCCTTTTCCTCCATCCTCAGGCAGTTGCGCAAGATCGCCGGGCGCGACGCTGTCCTCTCCACCCGCGAAGACCTCATGCTCTATGAGTACGATGGCGGCGTGCAGCGCGCGCTGCCCCAGGCCGTCGTCTTTCCGCAGACCACCGGGCAGGTCGCGCGCATCGTCAAGCTGGCGGGAAAAGAGAACATCCCCATCGTGCCGCGCGGCGCCGGCACTGGATTGAGCGGCGGCGCCATCGCGCGCAAGGGTGGCATCATCCTCGGCTTCTCGCGGATGAATAAGATCCTCGAGGTCGACGTTGCCAACCAGCGCGCGGTGGTGCAGCCGGGCGTCGTCAATCTCGACCTCTCGCACGCCGTCGCGAAACACGGCCTCTACTTCGCGCCTGACCCATCGAGCCAGAAGGCGTGCACCATCGGCGGCAACGTGGCGGAGAACTCCGGCGGACCCCACACCCTCGCCTACGGCGTCACCGTGAATCACGTCACTGGGCTCGAGGTCGTGCTGCCCGATGGACGCATCGTCCAGTTCGGCGGCAAGTCGGCGGAATCGCTGGGTTACGACCTCACCGGATTCTTCGTCGGCTCGGAAGGCACGCTCGGCATCGCCACCGCCATCACCGTGAGACTCATGCGGCTGCCGGAGAGTGTCGCCACGCTGCTCGCTATCTTTGATTCCATCGACGCCGCCGCGCAGACCGTCGTCGCGCTCACTTCCGAGGGCGTGACCGCCTCCGCGCTCGAGCTGCTCGATGGCTGGACGTTGCGCACCGTCGAAGAAGCCATGCACGCGGGGTACCCGATGGACTCCGGCGCCGTCCTGCTCATCGAGCTCGAAGGCCTGCGTGAAGCGGTGGAGGACCAGAAGGCCGCGGCCGTCGCCGTCTGTAACCGCCTCGCGCGCGAGGTCCGCGTCGCCAAGGACGAAGCCGAGCGCCAGCGTCTCTGGGCGGGACGCAAGAACGCCTTCGGCGCCGTCGGCCGCATCTCGCCTTCCTATTACGTGCAAGACGGCGTCATCCCGCGCACCCGCGTGCCCGACACGCTGCGCCGCATCGCCGAGATCAGCGAGAAGTATTCACTCACCATCGGCAACATCTTCCACGCCGGCGACGGCAACCTGCACCCGCTCATCCTCTTCGACATCCGCGATTCCGACCAGCTCGCGCGCACCCTCGCCGCCGGCAAAGAGATCCTCGAGTACTGCATCTCCGTCGGCGGCTCCATCACCGGCGAGCACGGCGTCGGCATGGAAAAGAGTGAGATCCTGCCGCTGATGTTTTCCGCCAGCGACCTCGACGTGATGCAGCGCCTGCATGACGCTTTCAATCCCGCGTGCCTGCTCAACCCGCAGAAGATATTCCCCATGGCGCGGAGTTGCCGCGAGACCAACGCCGCTGCGCATCCCTCTGCGGGACTCGCCGCTGTTCCCGAGGGCGGGGAAAAAGGCGGCCGAGCATGAGCAGCGCCGCGACCGCCGCCAGCGTCTTCGACGAACTCGCCGCCATCGTCGGCGTCCAGAACCTGTCCGACGAAGTCCCTGAACTCATCACCTTCGATATTCAGGGGACGCAGCCTGCCATCCGCGTCTCGCCTGCCACGCCGGAAGAGGTTGCCGCCATCCTGCGCGTCGTCGCCGCGCGCGGCCTTGCCGTCGCCATCAGCGGCGGATTCACCCGGCAGCACATCGGCAATCCACCCGAGCGCGCCGAGATACTTCTCGACACTTCGCGACTCATCGCGCTCGAGCATTACGATGCCGGCGATCTCACCTTCGGCGTCGGCGCCGGCGCCACGCTGGCGTCCATCGAGCAGCGCCTGGCGGAGCACAGCCAGTTCCTGCCACTCGACGTTGCCGAGCGTGAGCGCACGACCATTGGCGGACTGCTCGCCACCAACACCAGCGCCCCGCTGCGCCACGGCTACGGAGGCCTGCGCGACTACTGCATCGGCGTGCGCTTCGTCACCGGCGACGGCGCCATCGCCAAGGGCGGCGGACGTGTGGTCAAGAACGTTGCCGGCTTCGACCTGATGAAGCTGATGATCGGCAGCTTTGGCACGCTCGGCGTCATCACCGGCGCCAGCTTCAAAGTCTCGCCCCGCCCGCGGCAGACGGCTACCTTCGTCTGCGAGTTTCCATCGCTCGCTGCGGCCATCGCCTTCCGCGACCGCGTCGCAAGCTCCGCGCTCACGCCCATCCGCTTCGAGCTCGTCTCGCCGCGTGCGATGGAATATGTGGCCGCTCATGCCGAAGCATCCGCCGAACCGCGCGATCCCGACCACTACCATCCCGCCGCGCCCGTCGCTGTGCCGGAGACGGCGTGGCGCATCGTGCTCACCGCCGCCGGTTCCGATGCCGTGCTCGCGCGCTATCGTCGTGAGCTTGGCGAACTCGCCGCCGCACGCGAACTGACCGGCAGGGAAGAGGAAGCCTTCTGGCGCGGCCAGCACCGCTTTGAAGCGAACGTCACCGCGCGCCACCGCAACGCGATGCTGATGCAGCTCAGCGTGCCCGCGCGCGCCGTCGAAGCCGCGCTCGCCGGCGCCGAGCGCGCTGCGCTGGAGCAGAATTCGATGTTCGCCGCCGTCGGACGCGCTACGCTCGGCTCGCTCACCGTCGCCGTTATCCCGCTATCCGTCGATCCGCCCGCGGCGATGCAGTATGCCAACGCGGCCTCCGCCATCCGCGGCGCACTGCCGCCGGAGAACTCCGCCCACTGTTCGGCTTATGTCCTGCGCTGTCCCATCGAAGCCAAGACACACTTCGACGTTTGGGGCTCGACGCCCACCGACCGCAGCATGATGCTCGCGGTGCGGCGCGCGCTCGATCCGGCGGAGATCCTGAATCGCGGACGGTTCCTGCTGTGACGGCCGAAACAAAATTCGCCGCGCCGCCCGGATCCAATTTCTCCGCGCACGACCGTCCCACCTGGGAGCTCTACTCCACGTGCATCCACTGCGGACTCTGCCTGCAGCAGTGTCCTACGTACCGCGTGCTCGGCACCGAGATGGATTCCCCGCGCGGACGCATCTATCAGGTCCTGCTCGCCGATGAAGGCCGCCTGCCCATCGGCGATTCCTTCGTCACCCATATCGATCGCTGCCTTGGGTGCCTTGCTTGCCAGACCGCATGCCCTTCCGGCGTGCCCTACGGACACATCGTCGAGCGCGCGCGCGCGCAGATCGAGCAGCACTACCGCCGCCCGCTGCTCGCGAGCTGGATGCGCAACTTCGTCTACGGCCGCTTACTCGCGGATTACAAACGGCTCGCGAAATGGGCGCGACGCCTGCGCTGGTATCAACATTCGTGGCTCGCGGGCGCCGTCCGCGGCAGTGGACTGCTCAAGCTCTTCGGCGTCGCGGAGCTCGAAGCGCTCGCGCCCAAGGTCAGTGAACATTTCAGCTTTGAAGACTTTGGCACCGTGTTTCCGGCGCGCGGCGAGCGCCGTGGCCGCGTCGCGCTGCTCGCCGGATGCGTGGGCAGCGTCGCCTTCGACGCGCTGAACCGCGCCACCATCCGCGTGCTCCAGGCCAACGGCCTCGAGGTCATCATGCCGGAGGGCCAGGGATGCTGCGGCGCCCTGCACGCCCACGCCGGACGCCGCGAAGAGGCGCGCGCCCTGGCGCGCCACAACGTCCGCATATTTCTCGATGCCGAGTGCGGCGCCGACGCTATTCTCACCAACGCCGCCGGCTGTGGCTCGGCGATGAAGGATTACGCCGATCTGCTTGCCGATGATCCGGAGAGCGCAGGCGCCGCCACGGAGTCCGTAAGAACGGAGCTGTTCGTAAAAAAAGTCCGCGACGTCACCGAATATCTCGCGGAGATCGGGTTACGGCCCCCCTCCACGCCCGCCGCGGCGGGCGTGAAGGCGACCTACCAGGATCCGTGCCACTTGGCGCACGCGCAGAAGATACGCTCGGCGCCGCGCGAACTATTGCGCGCGACCGGCGTGGAGCTGGTCGAGATGCAGCATCCAGATTACTGCTGCGGTTCGGCAGGGGTTTACAACGTGGTCGAGCAAAAGCTCGCCAACGAGATCCTTGAAGCCAAGATGAACGACGTTGCCGCGACCGGCGTGGACGTGCTCGTCACCGCCAACACCGGCTGCATGTTGCAGCTCCGCGCCGGCGCCGCGCGCCGTGGCATGCCGATCCGCGTGCAGCACGTCATCGAAGTGCTCGACGCGATCTACTGATTACCGGCGCCCTACGCCTGCTTACCTTAAACCTGCTTGCCTTAAACCAGCTTGTCGGCCTTGGCGATGTCAGAGACGCCGATCACGATCAGCGCGCGCGCCTCGCCCTTCACGATCGAGCCGTAGGCATAGGTCACATTGATGCCGGCGTCGGCCAATTTACGCGTCACGCGGCCAAGCGCGCCCGGCCGGTCGTTCACGCGGACCGCGATCGCTTCCTCTTCCTTGTACGCAAAGCCGAGCTGGTCGAGCGTCTTGCGCGCGGTCGCCAGCGGCGTTGCGAGCAGGCGGATGCCCTCGGGCTGCTCCGGCGCGGCCATGATGCCGTTGATGTTCACCGCGACCTTCGCCAGTTCGGTGCAGATCTGCGCCAGCGTGCCGGGCAAGTGCGGGGCCTGAACGCGAAGTTGCGTGACGCGTGCCATAACGCCTCCTTCGGACTACTTCGTTGTCTCTTTTGTCTCTCGGGTCTTGCCCAGGATCTCGTCTTCGTCTTTGCCTTGTTGGCTGAGCTGCACCACCACGCTGTAATCCTCGAGCGTGCTGGTGTCGCCGGCGACGGTGTGTGAGGTCACGATCTCGCGCATCAGCCGTCGCATGATCTTCCCGCTGCGCGTCTTGGGCAGCGCGGTGACGAAGTGGATCCGCTCCGGCCGCGCCAACGACCCGATCTCTTTCACGATCCAGTCGCTCAGCTCCTGCGCCATGGCGTCGCTGGGTTGCGCGCTGGGTTCCGCGCTATGTTGCGTGCTCGCCTTCAGCGTGACGAAGGCATGGATACTTTCACCCTTGATCTCGTGCGCTGCGCCCACCACCGCCGCCTCGGCTACGCCTTTGTGCGCCACCAGCGCGCTCTCGATCTCCACTCCCGAGATGCGATGTCCACTGACCTTGATCACGTCGTCGTTCCGGCCCAGCACCCAGATGTAGCCATCGTCATCGCGCACCGCGGTGTCACCGGTGAAGTAGCGCCCGGGATATTGCGACCAGTAGTTCTGCTTGAATCTCTCAGGGTCGTTGTAGAGCGTGCGTAGCATGCCCGGCCACGGCTTCACGATGGTGAGAAAGCCTTTGCCTTGGTCGAGCACCTTGCCGTGCTCATCCAACAGTTCGAGCACCACGCCCGGCAGCGGACGCGTTGCCGAACCCGGCTTCATCGGCGTGGCCCCGGGCAAGGGCGAGATCATGATGCCGCCGGTCTCGGTCTGCCACCACGTGTCCACGATGGGACACCGTTCCTTGCCGATCGTCTTCCAGTACCACAGCCACGCCGCCGGATTGATGGGCTCGCCCACCGTCCCGAGCAGCCGCAGCGACGACAAGTCACGCCCGTTCGGCCAGTCGTCTCCTTGCCGGATGAACGCACGGATCGCCGTTGGCGACGTATAGAAGATGTTCACGCGATATTTTTCGATGATCCGCCAGAAACGGTCGGGCTTCGGCCAGTCGGGCGCGCCCTCATACATCAGCACCGTCGCGCCCGCCGCCAGCGGCCCATAGACGACGTAGGAATGTCCCGTCACCCATCCGACGTCCGCGGTGCACCAGTAAACATCCTCGTCCTTTAAATCAAAGACCCAGCGCATCGTCGCCAGCACCTGCGTCATGTAACCGCCGGTGGTGTGCACCACGCCCTTCGGTTTACCGGTGGTGCCCGAGGTGTACAGCACGTACAGCGGATGCTCGCTGTCCATCGGCTCCGCTGCGCACACTTCCGGTACGCCCAGCGTCAGGTCGTCCCACCAGTGATCGCGCCCGTCGCGCATCTCGACCATCCGCCCCAGCCGCTTGTAGACGATCACGTGCTTCACGCTCGGACACTCCGTCAGTGCCTCGTCCACATTCTGCTTGAGCAACACTTCTTTGCCGCGACGCAGGGAAGCGTCTGCCGTGAGCACCACCGCCGCCTCGAGGTCATTGATGCGCGTCTTCAACGCCTCCGCCGAAAACCCGCCGAAGACCACCGAATGCGGGATGCCGAGGCGCGCGCACGCCAGCATCGCCACCGCCGCCTCCGGCACCATCGGCATATAGATAATGGAGCGGTCGCCCTGCTTGAGACCAAGCCGCTTCATCGCGTTCGCCAGCTTCGCGACCTTGCGATGCAGTTCCTGGTAGGTCAGCGTGCGCTGCTCGAAGTTCTCGCCCTCCCACAGGATCGCCGCCTTGTTGCGGCGCCACGTGGAAAGATGACGGTCGATGCAGTTGTAGCTCGCATTGAGTGTGCCGCCCACAAACCATTTCGCGAACGGAGGATCCGACCAGTCGAGCACCTTGCTCCAGCGCTGCGACCAATCCAGCTGGGCCGCCTGCTCCGCCCAGAATTTTTCCGGATCGGCGGCTGCCGCGGCGTACATGCGCTCGTATTCCGCGAGCGAGCGGATATGGGCTTGCTCGGTGAAATGTTTCGGTGGCGGGAAGAGTTTCTGGTCGTCCATGAGTGGGACAGTTTAGCCGCGCAATTCTACTAGACGCCGGAAGCAGCTTTGCTATGTAGGTTTGCTGGCCAGCAGTTCGCGCAGTGTCCGCTCTAGTTCGTCCGGGTCGGCGATGGGCGGACGGCACGCGAAGTCCGCACACACCACCGCTACGCTCTCCGGCTGCTGCACCGCCGGCAGATTTGCGACTGTTTCCGCCAACGCCGGTGGAAGATTCTGCGCGACCACCTCGTTGTGCGGCAGCCGCAGCGCCACCTTCCCCAGAGCAAAGACCGCCAGTGCCGCCGCCTCGAGTTCTTGCGCGCGCGCGTCTTCGCCGATCACCACCACCTGCGTGTGCGGGGTGGAATACAGGATGGCGGCGATGCCATACGTGCCCGCGAAAATGCCGAACTGCTCAGCGACTCCAGCGAATACCTCAAGCGTTGCTTCAGCTTTCTCGCGGTAGCTGGCGTCGTTGGTATACGCGTGCAACCGCAGCAGCGCGATGGCCGCCGACGGATTCCCAGCCGGCGTCGGCGAATCCTGGAACGGCTTGCGTCGCGCGCTCAACGCGCCCAGCAGCCCTTGCTCGCCCTGCGCGGTATCGAAGAATCCTCCGCCCACAGCGTCGAAGAAACGCTCGACCATGCGGTCGCCGATGCGCCGCGCGAATTCGAAGTAGCTCAGCGCGCCCGTCGCCTCATACGCGTCCAGACACGCGATGGTGGTGTAGGCGTAGTCGTCGAGCATGCCGGGGACGTGGCGTTTTACTGCGGCGGGATCTGAATACGCGATCACGTGCGCCAGGACGCCCTCGTTCGACCACGCTTCTGCCAGGATGCGGTCGAGCGAGCGCAACGCAAAATGCTTTGCGTCGTCCAGTCGCAGCACGCGTGCGGTGTCGAGATATGCCGAGATGCACAGCGCGTTCCAATTCGTGTAGACCGTCTTGTCGATGTAAGGCACGGGACGCTTCCGCCGCGCCGCTTCCATCTTTTCTTTCGCACTCGCCAACACTGCGGCGGCCTGCTCCGGCGTCTTCCCCAGCTTGTGCGCGATCTCTTCCACGGAACTCCGCACGTACAACACGTTCTTCTCGTGGTTATGGTGCATCTCGCCGGCTTCGTTGATGTCATAGCGCAACGCCGCCGCGGCCAGCTCGTCGCCGGACAAGACTTCTTTCGCTTCGGCGAGCGTCCAGGTGAAGTGGTCGCCATCGTCGTCGAGTGAGATGTCGGCGTCCTGGGAGGCGTAGAAGCCGCCGCGGTCACGATCGCTGAGCCAGGCATCCATCCAGCGGATGATGTCCTTTGCAACGGCGGCGAAGAATGGCTCGTTCAGCGCCTGGTATCCGTGGACATAATTCTTCAACAGCTCGGAGTTGTCGTACGCCATCTTCTCGAAGTGCGGCACGATCCAGTGCGCGTCCACCGAGTAGCGATGGAAGCCGCCGGCGATCTGGTCGTAGACGCCGCCGTGCGCCATCTTGGTCAAGGTGAGATCGATGATGTCTTTTAGGCGGGACTCGCCGAGTATTCGGGACTCGCCGAGCTTGGACTCGCCGCGCGCGTAGCGATCGATGAGCAAATCAATCGCCGACGAATGCGGAAACTTCGGCGCACCTCCGAAGCCGCCATTCTCCGCGTCGAACATCTTTGCAGCAGAATCAACGACGGCGTCGATCGCCGCCTGCATCACCGCAGGCGACAAGTCGCGACCGCGCCCAGCAAATGCTTCCGTCTGCGAGATCACGGCGAGCAACTGCTCGGCCGACTGCTTCACCTCATCGTGCTTGTTGCGGAAGGCATCCGCGATCGCCAGCAGCACGCGCTTGAACCCAGGACGTCCGTGGTGGTCATCAGGAGGGAAGTACGTGCCGCCATAGAACGGCTTGCCGTCGGGCGTGAGAAAAACTGTCAGCGGCCATCCGCCCTGCCCGCTGAGCGCCTGCACCGCTGCCTGGTAACGGCTGTCGACGTCAGGACGCTCGTCGCGGTCCACCTTCACCGCCACGTAGTTGGCATTCACGATCTCGGCGATGGCTGGGTTCTCGTAGGACTCGCGGTCCATCACGTGGCACCAGTGGCACCACACCGCGCCGATGTCGAGCAGGATGGGCTTGTTCTCGCGCTGCGCCAGCGCAAACGCCGCCTCACCCCACTCGTGCCAGCGGATAGGCTGATGCGCCGCCGACCGCAAGTACGACGAAGCTGCCTGCCCCAGCGCGTTCTCGGTGGTTGTGGACATCTTCTAAGTGTACTCACCACCGTCGCCCGTGTGGAGGTGCCGTGTGGAGGCGGGCGACCCCGCCCGCCAGCTTGAGAATCAACTTGATTGGAGGGTCGCGCTTGAGTACCCACGCGCGCCAGCACCGAAGGCGCGGACGCCGATAGCCCAGGGCGAAAGCCCTGGGGAAGCTTGCATCGAGGAATCCCGAGCGACCGAGTCCTTCAGGACGAAGGAGCGAGCAACTTCCGCACCACCTGCACGTACAGCTCCACCGCCCGCACCAGCTCGGCCTTCTCCACGTGCTCATCCGCCGTATGCGCCACGTGGATCGAGCCCGGCCCAAGCAGCAGCGGCTCGCCCCAATTCGACAGATGCGGGATATCCGTCGAGAACGACGCCACCATCGTCGGCATGCCATCGATCGTCCGCAGCTTGATGAACGGAGACTGCGCCACGACCTGCACCTCGACCAGCCGCCCCACCGCGGCGACGATCTGCTCTTTCATCTCGTCCGCCGGCGTGACCATGCGGAACAGCAACTTCGCGCGCGCTTCGTCGGCGACCACGTTCGGAGCGCGCCCGCCGGATATCTGTCCGATGTTCAACGTCGAACGCCCGATCTCGCGGTCGCTGGGCAACGGGATGGCGCGGATGCGCGCCAACGCATCCAGCAGTTTCTCGATCGCCGATTCGCCCAGCTCGGGATACGCCGAGTGTGCCAGCTTTCCTTTCGCCACCAGCTCGAGGTTCAGCACGCCCTTGGTCGCGGCGGCGAGCTTGTTCTCCGTGGGCTCGCCATTGATCAGGAACTTCGAACCGGGTGCAGGCTGCTTTGCGCGAAAAACGTTGGCCGCCTTCGCGCCCGCCGAGTCCGTCTCCTCGCCCACGGTGAACAGCAATCCCACGGCCACGCCCTGTTGCTTGAGTGTTTCCGCCGCCGCGACCTGCGCCGCCATCACGCCTTTGTCGTCGCACGCGCCGCGTCCCCAGATCCGCGCCTCGTCCTCGCGAAAAGGGAAGTAGGGCGGAACCGTGTCCATATGCGAGCAGAAGACGACCGCCGGCGACGCGTTCCCGCGTGGATGCGCCCACACATTGAACCGCCCAGGCTCGACATCCATGCGCGTCGTCTGATATCCAAGGGTAGCGAGCTCGCGCAGCAGGAACTCGCCGCACCCGGCCTCGCGGCCGGTGGTGGAATCGATCTCGACGAGCTGGCGCGTCAGCCGGAACAGGTCCATCCCAGCAGTGTCACGTCTCAGGTTTCAAGTTGCAAGTCGAAAGGTCGCCACGGCAACACCACGCATATGGCAGGCGAGATCAAATCGCTCTTCCTCGAGGGCCCCGCCGGCCGCCTCGAAGCCCTGCTCAACCTTCCTTCGAACGGCACGGGCGCGGGCGTGCTTCACGCCACCCACGCCGCGCTGGTCTGCCATCCGCATCCGCTCTATGGCGGGACCATGCACAACAAGGTCGTCTACCACGCGATGAAGGCGCTCAGCGGCTTCGGTTTTCCCGTGCTGCGCTTCAACTTCCGCGGCGCCGGGCTGAGCCAGGGCAAGCATGACGAAGGCCGCGGCGAGATCGAAGACGTCCGCGCCGCCCTCGCCTGGCTCAAGCAAGAGCTCCACCTCCCCATCGTCTTCGCCGGCTTTTCTTTTGGCGCCGCCGTCGGCATGCGCGGCGCGTGTCCTGATCCCGACGTCCACGCCATCATCGCGCTCGGCACGCCCATCTCCGCTGCCGGACACGCTTATGGCTACGACTACCTCGCGCAATGCGCGAAACCAAAACTCTTTGTCAGCGGCGGCAAGGACGAATTCTGTCCCACACCAAAGCTCGAAGCCGTGGTCGCGCAGGCTGCCCCGCCGAAACAGCTCGTCATCATCCCCGGCGTCGACCATTTCTTTGCCGGCAAGGTGAAGGAAGTGCAGCGCGTGATCGAAGACTGGCTGCGCGCGACACTGCCACGGTAGCGGCTCCGCCGCGAAACACCGCTCGTGACATAATGCTGCGCGATGCCGCGCCCGCCTTCCGCAGGGAGTGCTGACCCGCAGTCCGACCGCGCCGCGCCCGACATGCGCGCCACCGCGCGCGAGGTATTCCTCCAGGCGCTCGCCGAGACCAGCATCCCGAAAGCTTTCGAGCGCAACGTGAGCTACTCGCGCGGCGTGCTGCAGGTCTGCGACGACCTCTACGATCTTGGCGCTTACGACCGCGTCTTCGTGCTCGCCCTCGGCAAGGCTGCCCACACGATGTTGCAAGCGCTCGCCGGCCAGGTCGGTCCCGGACTGAGCGGCATCGTCGCCGCGCCCACCGAACCCGAATCGCAGCTCTCTGGATTCCGCTACTACCGCGGCGGCCACCCTTTGCCGAACGCCGAATCACTGCGCGCCGGCGACGCCGTGCTCAAGGCGCTGCACGGCCTCACTTCGAACTCGCTCGCGCTTTATCTCATCTCCGGCGGCGGCTCGGCGGTCATCGAGAAGCCCATCGACCCGGAGATCACGCTCGACGACGTGATCGCCACCTACCAGGCGCTGGTGCTTTCCGGCGCGCCCATCGCCGAGATCAACGTCATCCGTAAGCATCTTTCCGCGCTCAAGGGTGGACGCATGACGCTCGCCGCTACCCTCGCGCAGCATCTCTCCATCATGGTGTCAGACGTTCCGGACGCCGCGCTCGACTCGCTCGCCTCCGGACCGACCATGCCCGACCCTTCCACCGTCGAGGATTGCTACACGATCGCGCAGCGCCACAAACTGCTGCCCGCGCTGCCCGCCTCGGTCCGCGAATTGTTCGAGCAGCACGCGCTCGAGGAAACACCCAAAGCAGACGAAGCGGCGTTCGTCCGCTCGCGCTGGTGGCCGCTGCTTTCGAATGCGACCGCGCAGAAAGCCGCCGCCGCGCAAGCCACTGCGCACGGTTTCGCCGTCGAGGTCGACAATTCCTGCGATGACTGGGACTACCGCAAGGCCGCCGACCATCTGTTGAAAAAGCTGCGCAAGTTGCGCGCGGGCGTCTCGCGCGTCTGCCTGATCTCGGGTGGAGAGGTCACGGTGAAGGTGGAAGCCCAGGGGTCAAAAGGAAAGCTTGGCGTCGGCGGACGCAACCAGCAGTTCGCGCTCCACTGCGCCGAGCACATCGCCGGGGAGAACATCACGGTGCTGAGCGCGGGCACTGACGGCATCGACGGCAACAGTCCTGCCGCCGGAGCCATCGCCGACGGCTCGACCACCGCGCGTGCCCAGGCCGCCGGCTTCGATCCTGCCAACTCCCTTGCCGCCTTCGACGCCTTCCCATTCTTTGAAGCGCTCGGAGATACCATCGTCACCGGTCCTACCGGCAACAACGTGAGGGACCTAAGGATTTTGTTGGCTCATTGATTGTCGGATAGGGGTGCTAGAAGAACCGCGTGACGCCCTCTTCCAGCACGACCACTTTCTCCGCCACGCCGTGCGCCGCAGACTCCTTCGCCAGCAAGCGTAGCGGCTCGTCCATCGGCTCGTGCGACAGCCGGAAGCTGCCATAGTGCATCGGCACCAGTTTCGCGGCGCCCATGTCGAGGAAGGCGTGTACCGCGTCTTCCGGACTGGTATGCACGTTGCGGAACGATGGCGGATCGTACGCGCCGATGGGCAGCAGCGCGATCTCCGGCCGCAGCCGCTCGCCGATCTCGCGAAAGCCTTCGAAGTAAGCGGTATCGCCCGCGTGGTATAGCGAGCGCGCGCCCGCGCGCAGCACGTAGCCGCCATAGCCGCGGTGATAATCGCGGAGCATCCGCGCGCCCCAGTGCCGCGCCGGCGTGTGCGTGATGCTCAACTCGCCGTCGCGATACGTCTCCCACCATTTCAGCTCGATCACTTCCTCGAATCCGAGCCCGGCCACCAGGTCACCAACATTGTGCGGCACCACGATCTTGGGCGCGTAGCCACGCTTGCGTCGCGTCATGCGCGCGAGCGCGCGCAAACTCGGCTTGTGCAGGTGGTCCATGTGCGCGTGCGTCACCAGCACGTAATCCAGCGCCGGGAGGTCTTTGATGCGGACACCGGGGCGCCGCTGCCGCTTCAGCACCAATAGCCAGCGCGCGAAGTTCGGGTCGATGGCGATGTTCTTGCCCGCCATCTGGAGGAAGAAGCTGGAGTGTCCGATGAACGTGAGCCCCAGGTCGCCATTGCCGGCGAGCACCGGCTTGCGCACCTCGCCCGTACATTTCGTCAGGGCGGAGTTGCGGACGAGTCGCGAGAACTGCTTCGCCTTCCGCCGGATGGTGATGTTCAACATTGCAGACATCAGTTTAGACGTTCGCCAGTGCCCGCGCGATGCAATGCGTGTGCTTTCTCCGGACCCCTCCGGCTCTTTTTCTTTCCTGCCGTATCCTTCCTTGTTTTCTCCGTGGCTCTGTGCCTCCGTGGTGGGTGTTGCTTTTGACCTGCTCTTGACCTTCTCACGCGTGCTCATCTGTAATCATTGGTTGCGACACAACGGTTGCGACACAACGGTGGTTAGAAAAGTATCGAGGAGCGTTCATGCGCGTCGCATTCCTGGGATTAGGCATCATGGGCCGTCCGATGGCGGCGAATCTGGTCAAGGCCGGCCACGAGGTCACGGTGTGGAACCGGACGCCGGGGAAGTCGGTCGATGGCGCACGCCTCGCCGCCTCTCCCGCCGCGGCCGCCGGCGCCGCCGACGTGGTTTGGATATGCGTCTCCGACACCGCCGCCGTCGATCACGTCCTGTTCGGCCAGGACGGCGTCGACAGCGCCCTGCGCGAAGGGATGATCGTGGTGGACTCGAGCACCATCTCGCCCGCGCGCACGCTCGAGATGGTTGCGCGCCTCGCCGAAAAAGACGTCGCGCACATCGACGCTCCCGTCACCGGCTCGAAGCTCGGCGCGGAGAGCGGCCAGCTCATCTTCATCGCCGGCGGCGATGAGGCGACCCTCGCCAAAGTCCAGCCGCTGTTTCAAGCGATGGGCAAAGTCGTGAAGCACATGGGCGGCCACTCCATGGGACAGGCCGCCAAGCTCGCCATGAACCTGCAGATCGCGATGATCTTCGAAGGCTTCGCGGAAGCGCTGGCGCTGGCGACCAAGCTCGGCGTGGCGCCCGAGAAGCTGATCGACCTGATCCAGTCGTCCATGGTCCGCTCCGGCGTGATCGATTACAAAGCGCCTTTTGTCCTGCGTGGCGACTACTCCCCCAACTTCCCCCTCCGCCTCATGCACAAAGACATCCGCCTCACCCTCGACGCCGCTCGCGAAGCGCGCGTCAAGCTGCCCGGCCTCGAGACTGTCGACGAGATCTATGAGATCGCGCACGAGGAAGGCCACGACGATCTCGACTACGCGGCCACCCTCATGTTGTTGTCAAAATGGGCTGGAATCGAGGTCGGCACCGCCTCCTGAGCAAGGATTACACAACTATTACAGTGGGTTTTCGCACTTGCTGGTAGCTTCGTAACAGGACAAAAACAGCGCTACTTTTTCTGCGCATCCTGTTACTGACGAGGCGAATCATGCGAGAGATCGAGCTCAACGGCGGAAGAGATTTCACCCGCGACAAAACGAAGATCAGCTGGATCACCGCCATCTTCATGACCCTGTTTCACATTGGCGCCGTGATCGCGCTCTTCTTCTTCTCCTGGCCGAATCTCTTCGCCGCGCTCTTCCTGCTCTGGGTCGCCGGCTCGCTCGGCATCGGCATGGGATACCACCGCCTGCTCACCCATCGCGGCTTCAAGTCGCCGCGCTGGCTGGAGTATTTCCTCACCATCTGCGGCACGCTCGCGCTCGAGGGCGGCCCGTTGTTCTGGGTGGCCACGCACCGCGTGCATCATCAGAACAGCGATCAGGAAGGCGATCCGCACTCACCGCGCGATGGCGCGTGGTGGGCGCACATGGGCTGGATCATGGTCGGCGAATCCATGCACAGCGATACCACGCGGCTCGCGCGTTACGCGCCCGACCTCGCGAAAGATAAGTTCTACATGTGGCTGACGAAGTGGCACTGGATCCCGCAGGTGCTCGCTGGAATCACCCTGCTCGCTATCGGCGGCTGGACCATGGTGATGTGGGGGATCTTCCTCCGCGTGACCGTCGGCCTGCACTTCACCTGGCTGGTCAACTCCGCCACCCATATGTGGGGCTCGCGCCGCTATCAGACCAAAGACGATTCCCGCAACCTGTGGTGGGTCGCGATGCTCAGCTGGGGCGAAGGCTGGCACAACAATCATCACGCGAATCCCACCTCCGCGCGGCATGGCTTGGCGTGGTATGAGGTCGACATCAACTACATGACCATCCGTTTCCTCGAGATCGTGGGACTAGCGAAGAGGGTGAAGGCGGTCAAGCTGCCTTCGCGCCGGGCGAGCTCACCATCGCGCGCCGCAGTCGAATCCGCCGAGGAGCAGCAAACCGCCGTCGCCGCTTACGGCGATTAATCCCGTCTGAACCACCTCAGCC
>JALYLW010000038.1 GCA_030774055.1 Acidobacteriota bacterium | reverse complement strand
CGCGGTTGCGCGGCGTGTCGTCGTGCTTGTGGCGGAAGATGGAGGTGAAGATCTGCGTCCGGGTCGGATCTTTGACGATCTCGACCTGTTCCTTGACCTTCTCCTTCATCTCGTCGGGTAACGACTTCACGTCGTCTTTGAACGACGTGAGCAGGCCTTTGCCATTGCCGCTGCTGGCCGGCGTCTTCTCTGGCGTTTTCTCCGGCGTCTTGATTTCGTCAGCCATGTCCCTCAGTCCTTATACCGACAGGAAAGCGTTCTGCTTGTTGAAGTCACTGGTCTCGTAGGGCACACCCTTCGGCCACTGGAAGAGCCGGCTGGTGTCGACAACGATCTGTCCGGTGGGATCGAGCTCGACGTGCGCGCGATCCATAGGACGCGGCGCCGGGCCTTCGAAGTTCACGCCCTCGGAGTCGTAGCCCGAGCCGTGGCACGGACACTTGAACTTATTCTCCGCCGGCTTCCAATCGGGCGTGCAGCCCAGGTGCGTGCAGCGCGCGTAGATCACGAACAGGCGGTCGGGCGTGCGGTCTACCCAGATGCGGTACTGCGCCTGCCATTTGGTGTCGACGCCGATGGCGTAGTCCGAGGGATATCCGACTTTGAATACGGTGCTCGGCTCGAAGAGGGTCCGCGGCAGGAAGAAGCGGAAGAAGGCGAGCAGCCACGCCGCGAGGAAAGCGACGATGGCGCTCCACACCAGGCGGCGGCGCGTGCGGTCGAGCTCGGTGTTGTGCGGACCTGTGGAAGCAAGTCCGCCGGCAGCCGCGGCTTTCGACGTTCCGACGGCGGGAGTTCCCACGTAGCGGTTCGCGTCCACGCCGCGCGCGACCGTGGCCGCCGCGCTCGGCGGCGGTTGCGTCGCAGCCGCTGCGGGACGCGGCGCGGCGGGTGCCGCGGGTGCTTTTGCTCCGGGGGCTCCAGGAGCTGCGGCCGCAGGTGCAACCGGCGCTTCTCCGGCGGGGACGAGCCCAGCTTCTTCCGGCGTGAGCAGCGGCATGCCCATCTTCTTTCTATAGGCATTCTCGGAGGCGAACTTCGACGGGCTGAGTTTCTGCACCGGTGCGCTTGTAGCAGATGCAGCTGCGGGTGCAGCCGGCGCGGCATTGGTCGGATTCGGGACGGCCGACGTTTGCGGCGCTTGCGGCGGCGTTGGGGAGGTCGGCGGCAGGCCGGCCTTGGTCTGGCTGCCGACGGGCGTGGACGTCGTGGCTGGCGCCGCGCCCGAAAGCTGCGCGGCGTACTCGTCCATCGTCAGCGGAGGCAATCCTTGCCGCTTGCGATAAGCGTTCTCGGCTGCCAGTCGCGATGTGCTGATGGGTGCTTGTGGTTCGTCAGCCATGGATGTCGATGTCCTTTGGTCCCATTTAATCCGCTGCCATCAAAACTTCCGCTTCCGGTGAAAGCGCGGCCGGTCTGACTTTTTCGCGTACAAGTTCCGCCAGCGCGCGGACGAACGCGGGCGAATCGTTCAGCCCGGGCGTCATCTCGAACTGTCGCATGCCAAGCGCCATCGCCAGCTCGCGCGCCTCGTGATCGATCTCGCCGAGCGTCTCCACGTGGTCGGAAACGAAGGCGATGGGCACGATGCAGACCTCCTTGATATTCGCCGCCGCTAGCTCGCGCACCGTGGTGCGAAGCGACGGTTGCAGCCATTTGCTCGCGCCGACCTTGGATTGGTAGCAGAGCCGGTGCCGATTGCGCCAGCCGCCGCGCTGCATCTTCTCCATCACGAGCGCGACCGTGGCTTCGATCTGTTGCTGGTAAGGGTCACCCTTCTCGATGACGGAAACGGGCACACTGTGCGCGCTGAAGACCAGCTCCGCTTCCGCGGGCCGCGGGAATCGCGCCAGCGTGGCTTCGATCTTTTCGCAGACCGCGTCGAGGTAGCCGGGATGCGAATAGAACTCACGCACGACATGAGTCTGGACCGGCCACCCGGGCTTGGTCTTTCTATCCCACTCATTCAGGCTGCTGCCCGTGGTTGTGCTCGAGTACTGCGGATACATCGGCAACAAGACGACCTCGTCCACATGTCCCGCAACATGCGCCGCGCGCAGTTGCTCGATCGCTTCCGTGGTGAAGGGATGCCAGTAGCGCATGGCGACAACGCAGGTGGCATCCAGGCCCTCGCGCCGCAGCTCCGCTTCGAGCGCCCGCGCCTGCTGCTCGGTGTGCCGCCGGATGGGCGAGCAGCCACCGATGACCTGGTAGTGGTGCTGCACTTTCTTGGCGCGCGTGGTGGAGATGAGCTTGGCGAGCGGACGCCGTCCCAGGCGCGCGAAGGGGAAGTCGATGATGTCAGGATCGGAGAAGAGATTGAAAAGGAAAGGTTCGATGGCCTGGAGAGAATCAGGCCCGCCGAGCTGGAAGAGCACTACGCCGATACGACGCTTGTCTTCAGCCATGTGGGAACGACCATCGAACGGAACTGCGCAGTTTAAAGAACCGCGCGCGTGGTCGTCAACCTTGGGTGATCGAGCCTGGGTGATCACCTAAGGTTGATCGGCATCGCGCTTGCAGAGTCGGCGAAGGCCGTCGATGTGGTGGTCAGGGTCGTCATTCGAGATCAAGGAGCGCTGGCGGTTACAGCCGGAACCTGCAGCATGGCTTCGATGACCGCGTCGGCAAACTCGGAGGTGGAAGCGGTGCCGCCGACGTCACGGGTGAGCTTGTCTTTCCTGCGGCGGTAGACCTCATCGAGCGCGGCGCGCATGCGGTCGGCGGCGTCGATCTCGCCGATGTGGCGCATCATCAGGATGCTCGACTGCAACACCGCCGTCGGATTTGCCATGTTCTTGCCGGCGATATCCGGCGCCGAGCCGTGCACCGCTTCGAAGATGGCGCACTCGTGTCCCAGGTTCGCGCCCGGCACGAGGCCGAGCCCGCCGACGAACGCCGAGCACAGGTCGCTGATGATGTCGCCGTAGAGGTTCTCCATCACCAGGGTGTCGTACTGGTAAGGGTTCATCACCAGCTGCATGCAGGTGTTGTCTACGATGTGCTCGCCGTAGGTGATCTCCGGATATTCCTTCGCCACCGCGCGCGAGCAGCGCAGGAACAGGCCGTCGCTCAGCTTCATGATGTTCGCCTTGTGGATGGCGTGCACCTTCTTGCGCCTCTCGCGGCGCGCATACTCGAAGGCCCAGCGCGAGATGCGCGTGGACGCCTTTTCGGTGATGATCTTCAGGCTCTCGACCACGCCCGGCACCACCTCGTGCTCGATGCCGGCATACAGGCTCTCGGTGTTCTCGCGGACGATGATGAGGTTGACGCCCGGATAGCGCGTCGGGATGCCGGGCAGGTTGTAGATAGGACGGAAATTGCAGAACAGCTCGAACTTCTTGCGCAGCGCCACGTTGATGGAAGGGAAACCGCCGCCGATGGGCGTGGTCACCGGACCTTTCAGCCCGACCTTCGTCCGCTCCAGCGATTCGGTGAGCTCGTGCGGGATGTACTCATGGAACTTCTCGTAAGCCTCGGCGCCGGCGGCGAAGCTTTCCCAGTCGAACTTCACTCCGGTGGCTTCGAGGATGCGCACCACCGCGCCGACCACTTCTGGGCCGATCCCGTCTCCCGGTATGAGCGTTACTTTGTGCGCCATCACTTCGCCTTTGCGGTGGTTACCTTATCTTTGAGCAGGTCTTTCAGCTCGTTCATGAATTCTTTCACGTCTTTGAAGTCCATGTAGACGGAAGCGAAGCGGACGTAGGCCACTTTGTCCAGCTTCTTAAGCCGCTGCATGATGACTTCGCCGACCTCGCTGGTCTTGCGCTCGCGCTCGGACGAGTCGATCACGTAGGTCTCGACCTCGTTGACGATCTGCTCCATCTTGCCCATCGAGACGGGGCGCTTTTCGCACGCGCGCAGAATGCCCGAGAGCACCTTCTGGCGGTCGAACTTCTCCCGGCGCCCGTCCTTCTTTACCACCATGTACGGGATCTCGTCGATGCGCTCGTAGGTGGTGAAGCGCTTCTCGCACTTCAGGCACTCACGCCGGCGGCGGATCGATTCGCCTT
This sequence comes from Acidobacteriota bacterium, assembly GCA_030774055.1. Classification (NCBI taxonomy): domain Bacteria; kingdom Pseudomonadati; phylum Acidobacteriota; species Acidobacteriota bacterium. The sequence continues at coordinate 38,549 of JALYLW010000038.1, read as the reverse complement.
CCTTGCTCTCGCGCGAATCAACCACCTTGTCATTCACGAACCCGCAGAATGGACATTTCATGGAAAGGCGGATTCTACCATTGGCTCAATCTTTCGCTACCTCTTTGGCGTGCGACTCGGCTTCGAGCTCGCGCAGGCTGACGTGCTCGCGGTGGGCGAGGAACAGGCCCGCCGGGATGACGGCCATGAACGTGACCAGCCAGAGCATGACGCCGCAGCTTGCCGCCAGCTCCTTCGGCACCTCGAATATGCGCGAGAGGACGGCGATGGTCGCCAGCTGTGAGCCGCCGCCGATGCCGGGCAGCTGGAGCATGGAGCCGGCCATGCTCGCGACCATGAGCAGGGCCACGTGCGGCAGCTCGATCGAGTGCAGGCGGGGGTCAGGATATGCCCGTATCACCTCCGCGTACGCCAGGCCGACGATGGCCCAGATGAGCAGCGAGATCCCGAGTAGCTGGAAGAAGGAGAAGACGCTGTGGATGGTGTTCAGCCCGGCGCCGAAGCTGCGCACCTTTTGGGCGACCAGTTCTGCAACCTTAGGGAGCGGGCGCCGCAGCCTGGCCTCGAACCAGTCGGCGAGCGCGTTGCCATTGCGCCGGATGACCAATGCCGCGAGTGCGACGAAGGCCACGCCCGCGACCAGCAGGTATCCCATCTCGTTGAGCCGGTGCATCACCTGCCGGTTCTCCGCCAGGAAAGGGATGGTATGCAGCCGGTGCGAGAGCAGCGCCAACGCCAGCAGGATGGCGACCGAACCGCTATCAAAGATGCGCTCCACCATCCAGACGGCGATCTGCGAAGGGAAGGGCAGCTCCTCGCGCCGCGCGATCAGGTATGGCCGGATGAATTCGCCGGGACGGCCGAGCAGCGCGAGCCCGGTGAAGCCGATGAACTGCGCGGGCGTCAGCCTCGCTGCCGACGTCTTGCGCACCGGAAGCAGGAAGATCTTCCAGCGCAGCGCGCGCAGGTAATAGACCGAGTAGATGAACGCCACGGCGGTGAGCAGGCGCCTGGGGTCGGCTTGCCGCGTCTCATGGAGGAAGATATCCCAGTCGAAGCTCTTCCACGTCCGGAACTGCAGGTAGACGAGTCCCGCAAGCGCGGCGAAGACGACGGCGAGGATGATTGCGCGGCGCTTGGTCACCCTGTGACAGTAAATGACGGTAGGCGTCAGTGGCTAGTGCGGATGGCTGGTGGGTAAGTGGGTCAGATTGAAATGAAATCAGGCTAGGATGGTTCAATGAAAATCTTGAACATGCTGAGCAAGCCCGCTGCGTGGGCAAGCGGATGGACAAGCGCAATTCTTTGCTTCAGTGCAGCAAGTGGCTTTTGGTTGGCGGGGCAGCGCGGGAAAGCGATCTGGTGGGTTGCCTTTGGTGTGGCCGAAATCGTCACTATTGTCTGGTGACCAAGGAACTCAAACTGACCCACTACCGGCTGGTTGGGAAGCTAGTTGCCGGAGGTGGAGGCGTTTGTTCCCGTGGCAGCGGCGATGGTCTTCTTCTGCGCCTTCTGCGTCTTATCCTTCGCGGCGGCCCTCTGCTGGGCCAGCTTCTTCGCGTTGTACTCGCGGATGATGCGGCGCACGTAGGCCTGCGTCTCGCGATACGGCGGCACGCCGTGATACTGGGCCACGCGACCTTCGCCGGCGTTGTACGCGGCCAGCGCCTTCACCGCATCGCCGTTGTACTGCTCGAGTAGCGCTCGCAGGTGTCGGGTGCCGGCGTCCACGTTCGCGGCCGGATCGTAGGCGTCGGTCACGCCCAGCCGGCTGGCGGTCTGGGGCATGAGCTGCATCAATCCCTGCGCGCCCTTGGGCGAGCGGGCACGCGGATTGCCCGCACTCTCCGCTCGAATCACTGCCTCGATGAAGTCCTGGTCGATCTGGTGCTGGTCAGAAGCCTTCGCCGCAAGCTGATGCACGTCCACGGGCTCCAATCGTCGAGAGGCGGTCGCCGTGCTCACCGGAGGGGCAACGTATTCTTCCTGCTGGATGCCGGCGATGTCGCCGGTCGCGACCTCGACGTAGCCGCTGGTGCTCACGTAGAGCCGCGTCTTGTCGCCGGCAGCCTCGCGCCGCTGGTGCCGGATCTCAAAGCCGTTCCGCAGCACGGCCACGTCCGCCGCGAGGGCGGGTACGGCCACGGCCAGCATGGCTGCGGTCACGAGTTTTTTGAGGGGCTGCACTGCTTCTATTGTATCCGGCGGACAGCGATCCAGAGCAGCTGAATCTGTGTAGCTGCCTGTGGCTGATCTACGGCTGATTCTAAAGGACTACGAATTCGTCAATGGCTGCGGCCACCCCGCTTTGGTCATTGGGCAGAGTCACCGGCCAGCCATTCCGCTTCATCTCATTGGAGGCATTGCCCATCACCACGGGCAGTCCGGCAAACTCCAGCATCTCCAAATCGTTGTAGTTGTCGCCGATGGCCATGACCTGCTCGCGCTGGTAGCTGCGGTGTGCGGCCCAACGCTCGAGCGCGTGTCCCTTGGAGCAGCCCTGATTCAGCACGTCGACGATGCACAGGTCGCGATGGTCATACTGCGTGCGCAACACGGTGATGTCGCGCGCGACCTCGCTCTCGGCGAGCTGGTCGAGCGCTTCGCGCATGCGCGCCACCGTGCCGCAGAACATCACCTGGATGGGGTCACTGACGAGCGCGCGTTCCACCGGGATGACGAACTCGAGGAACTGCTCGTTCTTCTCGAGCCAGCGCTGGATGCTGTGCGTGAGCTGGTCCATGCGCTCGAGCACGAGCGCGCCTTTTTCCTCTTTGTCGAAGGTGACGACGAGGTTGCCGCGGAAGTTGTCCATCTGGGCGACGAGGCGGCGCGCCGTGGCGACCGGCAGCAGGTCGCGATGGAAGGGCTCACCCAGACTCGACTTCGTCACCGCGCCATTCGAGCTGATGAGCCACAGATCGAAGCCGAGCTGCTCGGCGATGGGCATGGCGAAGGCGTGGCGGCGTCCGGTGCCGAGCACGATCTCGACGCCCGCCGCGTGGGCGCGGCGCAGCGCGGCCAGGTTCGCGGCGGAGATCTGGAAGTTCGGATCGAGCAGCGTGCCGTCGATATCGACGGCGAGGAGCCGGATGGAATGCTTCACTTCCGGATTCTAACGTCTGTCGCAGGGCATGGCCGGCACGCGTGATATATATTGCGCGCACCTACCGGCATCGACATGTTCGGATACTTTTTCGGCTACGGCATCATCCTGCAAGCGCTCGCCGTGTTCCATTGGCTGCGGCGCCGGCCAGACACCTTCTGGCTGTGGATCATCCTCATCGGCGGCGGTCTGGGAGCGCTCGTCTATCTGGTGGCTGAGGCGCTGCCGGATCTCTACCTCGTCACCCCGACCTTCAAGATCTTCGGACGGCGCAAGCGCATCAGCCAGTTGCGCACCATCATCCTGGATAATCCCGCCCCCGGGAACTACGAAGAGCTTGGCGACCTGCTGCGCGACGATGGCGAATTCGCGCAGGCCCGCGCCGCCTACGACCAGGCCATCACGCCGCGAACGACGCTGGCGCATCCCTTTTACGGCCGCGCACTGTGCGCGCTCGACCTCGGCGACTATCCCGCCGCTGTCCGCGACCTCGAGCAAGTGCTCAAGGCCGATCCCGGTTACGACTACGGACGCGCTCCCGGCCTTTACGCGCTGGCGCTCGCGCGCACCGGTGATGCGGAGCGTGCCGCCGCCGCATTCGTGAGCGCCACGCGGCTCTCCACTCTCTCCGAGACGCAATATAACTACGCCGTCTTTCTCCACCTGCAAGGCCGCGACCACGAAGCGCGCGTCTGGGCGGAAAAGATACTCGCCAAGAAAGCTACGCTGCCGGGATACCTGAAGCGCCGCGAACGCCCGTGGTTCCGCAGCGCAGCATCGTTGTTGAAAGAGTTACCGCGGAACATGCCCGGGAACAATGGCGCCGCAGCGGGGAAATAGAAAGGAAGAGGGCGGACGCCGGTACAAATATTGGGGGTCGTAGCGTCCGCCCGTTTTGGGGTTCTGGTTACATCCATAGACGTAAGCCAGCGGAAAAAGTTTCCTAAAATTTAGGTCAAAGAGATCAGCCCAGCACGGCTGCGCGGCAGAAAAGGCCGGTCGGTGATCTGCCCATCGAATCTCTTTGCCCAGCGTCCGGGCAGCGCGGTCGCGCACTGCGGACACTTACCGTCTTCGGTCAGGTGATATCCGGTGATGAGGTATCCGTAGCGCTCGATGAGCAGCTCGCGGCAACTGTGGCAGCGGGTGTTCTCGAGGTCGCCAACGCGTCCCGGCAGGTTGCCGGCGTAGACGTAGCGCAGCCCGGCCTGCTGGCCGATCTCAGCCGCGCGCAGCAGCGTCTCCACCGGCGTGTTCGGCGTCTCGCCCATCTTGTAATCGGAGTGGAAAGCGGTGACGTGCCACGGGATATCCGGTGAGACGCCGGCCAAGAACTCCGCTGCGCGCTGCAACTCGTCCGACGAATCGTTGAAGCCCGGAATGATCAGCGTGACGATCTCCAGCCAGAACTGCATCTCGTACAACCGCCGAATGGTCCGCAGGATGGGCTCGATGCGTCCGCCGAGCTCGCGGTAGTGTCGGTCGTCGAACGACTTCAAATCCACCTTGTACAGATCGATGTGCGGCCGGATGTACTCGAGCACCTGCGGCGTCCCATTGCCGTTGGAGACGAATCCGGTCACCAGGCCGGCCTGCTTCGCTTGTTTAAAGATGGCGACCGCCCACTCCGAGGTGATCAGCGGCTCGTTATAGGTGGAGACGAGAGCGCGTGCGCCGAGTCGCAAGGCGTCCTTCACCAGCGCTTCAGGCGAAGCCGCGAGTGGTGGCGAGACTGCGCTCGTATCGCGAAGCGCCTGCGACGTCACCCAGTTCTGGCAGTAGCCGCAGTGCAGGTCGCATCCCAACATGCCGAAGCTATAGGCCAACGCGCCCGGATACGCGTGGAAGAACGGCTTCTTCTCGATCGGGTCGCACTGCACCCCGCCAACGTATCCCCAGGGCACGAGCAGCTGGCCACCACGGTTGAAGCGGACCTTGCAGACGCCGGCTTGTCCTTCGGCGATGGGACACTCGTGTCCGCACGCATAGCAGCGGATGCGGTTCTTGTCGATCGGCGCCCAGAGTTCGCGCGCGCCCTCGCGCACGTGCTCGTAGAGGACGTCCTTAAGAGTGGTGGACATGGAGCGCCTGGCACGATTTTACGCCCCGGGAGATTCAAAGGCTCACTGCGGCGGCAGGGAAGCCGCGCCATCACTTCTTGGCAGCGTCGGCTTTGCTGGCGCGGCGCGCGCGCGCCCAGCCCTCTTTGATGACCTGGCGCGAGCGGCCGATGGCGAGAGATTCAGCAGGCACGTCTTCGGTGATGCACGAGGCCGCGCCCACGTACGCATCCTTTCCGATGCGCACCGGCGCCACCAGCGTGGAGTCGGAGCCGATGAAGGCGCCGTCGTCGATCACCGTGCCGTGCTTGTCCACGCCATCGTAGTTGCAGGTGATGGTCCCGGCGCCGATGTTCACGCCATCGCCGATGGCCGCGTCGCCGAGGTATGAAAGGTGGTTCGCCTTGCTGCCTTTACCGAGGCGCGCTTTTTTCGTCTCGACGAAATTGCCGACGTGGGCGCCCTCGCCGATGTCGCTACTCTCGCGGAGGTGGGCATACGGACCGAGCTTGGCGCCGTCGGCGATGCTTGATGCTTGGATCACGCAGCCATTGCGGATCAGAACATGGTTTCCGATCAGGGAGCCGAAGATCACGCTGTACGAGCGGATGTAACAGTCCTGGCCGATGCGGGTTCCACCCAGCAGCTGGACGAATGGCTCGATCACGGTGTCCGCGCCCACCTCCACCCAGGGATCGATCACGCACGTCTCGGGGCGGTAGATGGTCACGCCCGCGGCCATCAGCTCAGCCGCCTTCTGCGCGCGCATGTGAGCATCGAGCTGCACCAGCTCGGCGATGGTGTTCGCGCCCAGCACCTCGCCCGCGCGGGCGGCCGTCACCGCGACCACGCGCTGTTTCGCCTTGCCCAGCAGCGCGGCCATGTCGGTGAGATAAAACTCGCGATTCGCGTTCGCGGTCTTGAGCTTGTCGATGTGCGCATAGAGCGGCTTGGTCTCGAAGGCGTAGATGCCGGAGTTGATCTCGCGCGCCGAGCGCTGCGCTTTGGTCAGCGCTTTCTGCTCGACGATGGCGGCGATGTTGGCGGCATGGTCGCGACCCTGGGCGCGGATCACGCGCCCATATCCGGTCGGGTCTGAGGGCAGGGCGGTCAATACCGTCATCGCGGCGCGCTTCTTCCGGTGGAAGTCACGCACGCGGCGGATGGTCTCCGGCCGAATGAGCGGCACGTCGCCGGAGAGTACCAGCACGTGCGGGTACTTCTTCAGCGCTTCGCGCGCGACCTTGATGGCGTGGCCGGTGCCGCGCTGTTCTTTCTGCAACACGAAGCCCACGCCGGTGGAGGCCACCGCTGCGCGCACCTTCTCCGCCTCGTGCCCGATGATGACGTAGATATCTTTGGGGTCGGCGACCTGTTTGGCCGCGGCGATAACGTACATCAGCAGTGGCTGGCCGCCGATCTCGTGCAGCACCTTGGGACGCTTCGACTTCAGCCGCGTGCCTTTGCCCGCCGCCATGATGGCGATGGCGAAGCCGCCACTGCGCGCAGAGCTGGTAGGCGCAGGGCTTCTAGGCGCAGAGCTGGGCTTGGACTTGGTTTTCGTTCCAGACATTCGCGGGTTTATGGTAACAGCCGTCGCAGCGTGGCGGCTAATCAGTCGCCGCCGGTGTGGCGTGCGATTCGCGGAGGTTTTCGCGAAGAGCGACGTGCTCCATGCCGAGTGCCAACAGCCTTTTGGCCAGGCGATGGGTGGCGTGGCGGGCCATGACATCCTCTTCCAGGAAGTCGCCGGTGAGCACGCGCAATCCCAGCGTGCGGAATCCGGCCTCGTCGAGCTCGATCTGCGTCTGGCCTTCCTCCGCATACTTGGCGCGCAGCGCGGCGGAGACAGGACGGTCGTTGACCAGCGCCACGTCGAACAGCCGCTTGGCGCCGGCGTGCATGTAGATGGCGAGCACGTGGTCGGCCGCGCTCAGGTCGAGACTCTCGTTCGCCTGCGTCATCAAGTTGCAGACGAAGACCTTGAGCGCGGGCGACTCCGCGATGGCCGCCGCCACGCCCTGCACCAGCAGGTTGGGGATGAGCGAGGTGAACAGCGATCCCGGTCCGATGGTGATGAGGTCGGCGTTGGCGATGGCCGCGAGCGTCTCGGGTAGCGGTTGGGCATCTTTCGGGACCATGCGCAGCTCCACGATGCGCTGCTCGCTGGCGGTGATGTTGGTCTCGCCTGTGACCTCGGAACCATCGTTCATGGAGGCGACCAGTTGCACGTTCGACGTGGTGGAGGGCACGATCTGCCCGCGCGTGGCCAGGATGGCGGAAGAAAGCTCGACCGCCTTGGCAAAGTCTCCGGTGACCGCGGTGAGCGCGGTGACGAACAGGTTGCCGAAGCTGTGGCCCTCGAGGCCGGCGCCCTGGGTGAAACGATATTGGAACAGTTTGGAGAGCAGCGCCTCGTCTTCGGAGAGCGCGACGATGCAGTTGCGGATGTCGCCCGGCGGCAGCATGTTGAACTCTTTGCGCAGGCGACCGCTGGAGCCGCCATCGTCGGTCACGGTGACGACGGCAGTGAGACTATCGATGGCGGGGACGTCTGTGTCCGCCACCGGCGGGCTTCCCGGAGTGGTGACGTAAGCCTTGAGCCCCTTGAGCAGGGTGGAGAGTCCGGTGCCGCCACCGATGGCGACCACGCGCAGCGGACGTTGCGTCGACCTCGGGGTCGCACGCAAACCACCGCGGGGCCGGCTTTCCTGGGAGCTCATAACGAAGATTCTACCGGGTGCGCGAGCCGCTCGTCGTCACCGGCGGTGGCTCGGAGGCCTCGGGATAGAGCAGTTCGGTGAAGCGCGGGTCGTCGGCGAGGTTCTGGAAGTCGGTGTCGTTGCGCGCCTGCAGCCGGTTCATCGCGTTCATCTTGATAGCGGCAGCGAGGTAACGCAGCGCGTCTTCCGGCTTGTGCATCAGGCAAGACAGCGCGGCCAAGCCATACACGGCGTAATCGGCTTTGGGCGACTGCTTCTGGATCTTCTCGAGATGGGTGCGCGCTTCGTCGTAGGAACCGGAGTTCATGAGCGACACGGCGAAGTCGTAGTGCTCTTCGGGCGTCTTGAAGGAGGTAGAGGTGCGCGCCATTTGCTGATTGCAGGTGTTGAGGTGGACGAGAGCGCGATCGCCCAACTCGCGGCTCGCTCCCTTGACCACTTTCTCCAATAAACCCTTGGCGCGCTCGAACTTATGCTCCTGCATCGCCTTAAGTCCGGCCTCATAATTTTGCACAGCCTGTGCATAACGAGGCTCTTCGGCGAAGTTAGGCCGCCGCACCGGCACTGGTGCAACCGTAGCGCCGCTCCCTTTTGAGCGAGTTTTACCTTTTGTTTTCTTTGATTTGGCAGACGAGGCTTTAACCTTTGCTGCCGCTTTCTTCTTCATCTGATTGCTCTTCCGTGAAGCTACGCCTGCAGGGCCCATCCACAGGGCTGTGGAAATCACAAAAACGCACCCTAGAGCAGGGCTGTTTATACGCGCAACGTCTAGGGCGAGTCAAACGGGCCACCCGCGGCACCCCAAACAGTGAGAGCGCGACGAGGTCGCGCTCCGATCACCGCATCACCGATCTAGAGACCACAAATGTCTACTGGATAGCGCTCGACGTCTCGAGATTCACGTTCTCGTAGTCCTTGTTCATGATGCCCTGGCGGATCTGCGCCGCGGTCTTACCTTTCTTGCTCTGCTGATAGGTGTAGACCGCCTCTTTCAGGCAGATGCCGCAGTGCGCGCCGTGGATCGACTCGAAACACGTGCGCAGGCTGGTGTGTCCGTGGCCCTTGTCGCAGTGGCAGTAACAAGGTTGCTGGTAGATGACCTTATCCACCTTCGACGCCAGCACGTACGCATGTTTCTGGTAAGGGTACTGCACCCCCTGGCCGGTGACCTGGTCGGGCCTGAGGATGGGCGCCAGCTTCTCGCCCTTCGGCGGCGGACCGGTGTGGAAGGCCGGGGTGTCGTCCATCCACTGGGCCGAGGTGGTCACGGCAAACAACGCGACGAACAGCGCGCCATAGATGCGCTTCATCGGAAACATACGCTTCATGAGTGGGAACTCCTGCTCTTCATTCTAGCTGCCTTTCATTCTAAAAGAGACGCCTGCCTGGGGGTGTTGCTAACCTTAGATGCACGGGACTGCGATTCGAAGAGCGGGCAAACGTCTACCGTTCTACCGCCCGGCGCGTCTAAACCATACTAGAATCTATATGGCGATGGACGCCCGAATCGAGTCGATGGACCCGAGGAACTCAACCACCGAGCCGCCGCAGCCCCCTTCCGGCGCACCTGCGTCCGGGGTTCCCGCTTCCGGCGTTCCTGCACACCGCAGTCGCTGGGGGACGGCCCGCATGTGGACGCGCGATCTGGTGATCTCGGCGCTCGTCTCCGCTTTCATCATCATGTTCCTCTACCAGCCGGTGAAGGTGGAAGGCACGAGCATGCTCCCCGGCCTCGAAGACCAGGAACGCATCTTCATCAACAAGTTTGTTTACAAGTTCGAATCCATCCAGCGTGGCGACATCGTGGTGTTCCACTATCCGCGCGATCCGCAGAAGAGCTACATCAAGCGCGTGATCGGCGTGGCCGGCGACAAGATCGTCATCCGCAATGGATACGTCTACGTGAATGGCACGCTGGTGCCCGAGCCTTATGTCCCGGTGGAATACTTCGATCCGCGTTCTTGTCCGGAGGAGGTTGTGGCCGCGGGCTCCTACTACGTGCTCGGCGACCACCGCACCATGTCCAACGACTCGCGCGACTTCGGGCCGGTGGATGCTGACTTCATCTACGGCAAGGCCGTGTTCGTGTATTGGCCGGTGGGGAAGGTCGGGGTTCTGCGTTAAGAACCTTTAACCACGAAGGTCACGAAGGTACACGAAGAGTTTTTCTGAAGTCTGACTTGTCCTTTTGGGTTTTCCTTCGTGATACTTCGCGACCTTCGTGGTTGATGGTCTTCGTTTTCCACAACTGTGCTGCTCAGCCGCGCACGCTTTCTGCTAAAATCAATAAAATCCAATCCCCGGAGACGGCATGCAAGCGATCCTGGCCTTGGAAGATGGCAGAATCTTCCGCGGCAAAGGTTACGGCGCGAAAGGCGAGTGCTACGGGGAAGTCGTTTTTAATACCAGCATCACCGGCTATCAGGAAATATTCACTGACCCCTCCTACGCCGGCCAGATCGTCGTCCTGACGAACCCTGAGATCGGAAACTACGGCACCACTCCAGAAGACGACGAATCGACGCGTCCGTACATCGAGGGCCTGGTCACGCGCGAGTTCTCCAAGATCAGCTCCAACTGGCGCTCGCAGGAAGTGGCCGAGGGATACCTCGAGCGCTTCAAGATCCCCGTGATCTCCGACATCGACACGCGCGCGCTGGTGCGCCATCTGCGCGATAACGGATGCAAGCGCGGCGTGATCAGTTCGATCGAGACTGACGCTGACAAACTCGTAGAAAAAGCCCGCGGCATCCCCATCATGGTCGGGCAAGACCTTGCGAAGGTCGTCTCGACCAAGCAGCGCTACCAGTGGGACGTGGGCGAGCGCTCGCACGAGCCCACAGAAGTCGTCGGGGTGAAAGACGCGCCGCCGCGCTTCCATGTGGTCGCATACGACTTTGGCATCAAGCACAACATCCTGCGCAAGCTGGCCAGCGAAGGCTGCCGCGTGACGGTGGTACCCGCCGAGACGAATGCGGAAGATGTTCTCGCGCTCAACCCCGACGGCGTCTTCTTATCGAACGGCCCCGGCGATCCCGAGCCCTGCACCTACGCGCAGGAGAACATCCGCCGCTTGATGGGGAAGAAGCCCATCTTCGGGATATGCCTCGGCCACCAGCTCATAGGCCTCGCGCTCGGTGGCAAGACTTACAAGCTCAAGTTCGGACACCACGGCGGGAATCATCCGGTGAAGCAGATGGCCAGCGGGAAGATCGAGATCACGGCGCACAACCACAACTTCGCCGTCGATCCGGACTCGCTCTCGAGCAGCGAGGTCGACCTCACGCACATCGACCTCAACGACAACACGCTCGAAGGCATGCGCCACCGCAACCTGCCGCTGTTCTCGGTGCAGTACCATCCCGAGGCGGCGCCCGGTCCGCACGACTCGCATTATCTGTTCAAGGACTTCGTCCAGATGATGGAGGAGTTCAAACACTGAACTACGCATAAACGATGCCGAAACGCACTGACATCTCGAAGATCCTCATCATCGGCTCCGGCCCGATCATCATCGGGCAGTCGGCGGAGTTCGATTACTCGGGCGCGCAAGCGTGCAAGGCGCTCAAGGCCGAGGGATATGAGGTGGTGCTGGCGAACTCGAACCCGGCGACCATCATGACCGACCCGGAGATGGCCGACCGGACGTACATCGAGCCGCTCACGCGCGAGTATCTGGAGGAGATCATCCGTATCGAGGCCGAGCTGAGCGGCGGGAAGGGTTTTGCGTTACTTCCCACCGTCGGGGGACAGACCGCACTCAACCTCGCCGTCGAGCTGGCCGATGGCGGCGTGCTGGAGAAATACAACGTCGAGCTGATCGGCGCCGGCCTGCGCTCCATCAAGAAGGCGGAAGACCGCCTGCTGTTCAAGGACGCGATGCAGAAGATCGGCCTCGACGTGCCGAAATCCGCGCTCGTCAACAACCTGAAAGACGGCATCGAGTTTGCCGGCAAGATCGGTTTCCCGGTCATCATCCGGCCATCGTTCACGCTCGGCGGTTCGGGCGGCGGCATCGCTTACAACCGCGAGGAGCTGATCGAGATACTTTCGCGCGGCCTCGACCTCTCGCCCGTCCACGAGGTGCTGATCGAAGAGAGCGTGCTCGGCTGGAAGGAATACGAGCTCGAGGTGATGCGCGACATCGCCGACAACGTCATCATCATCTGCTCCATCGAGAATTTCGATCCCATGGGCGTGCACACCGGCGATTCCATCACCGTCGCTCCGGCGCAGACGCTCACCGACCGCGAGTACCAGGCGATGCGCGACGCCGCCATCAAGGTCATCCGCGAGATCGGCGTCGAGACCGGCGGCTCGAACATCCAGTTCGCGGTGCATCCGACCAACGGACGCATGACCGTGATCGAGATGAATCCGCGCGTCTCGCGGTCGTCGGCTCTCGCCTCCAAAGCCACAGGATTCCCCATCGCAAAGATCGCCGCCAAGCTCGCCGTCGGCTACACGCTCGACGAGATACCGAACGACATCACCAAGAAGACCCCTGCGTCTTTTGAGCCCACACTCGATTACGTAGTCGTCAAGATCCCGAAGTGGCAGTTCGAGAAATTCCCCGGCGCCGATGAAGGCCTGGGCCCGCAGATGAAGTCCGTCGGCGAAGTGATGGCCATCGGCCGCACTTTCAAGGAAGCACTGATGAAGGGTGTGCGCTCGCTCGAGACCGGGAAATCGCTGGCGTCAGAGAAGATCGAGCCGAAGATCCTGATGCAGCGCCTGGTGACGCCGCACCCCGAGCGCCTGAATTATCTGCGCTACGCGCTGCGCCAGGGATACACCGTCAAGGAACTCGCCAAATTCACCTCCATCGACCCGTGGTTCCTCTATCAGCTCAAGGAAACGGTGGAGATGCAGGCCGAGCTGGAGAAACATCCGCAGGAATCGGTGACGCCCGAGCTGATCCGCGAGGCGAAGCGCATGGGCATCTCCGACGCGCGCCTCGCCGAGATATGGCGGCTGCGCGAGGGCAAGGGCGCGGCGGAGAAGATCCGCTATCACAGGAAGAAGCACAACATCACTCCGGTCTTCAAGCGCGTGGACACCTGCGCCGGCGAATTCGAGAGTTACACGCCATATCTCTACTCCACTTACGAGGAAGAAGACGAAGCGCCGCCGACCGACAAGAAGAAAGTCATCATCCTGGGCAGCGGGCCGAATCGCATCGGGCAGGGCATCGAGTTCGACTACTGCTGCTGCCACGCCGCCTTCGCGCTACGCGACGATGGTTTCGAGACCATCATGGTGAACTGCAATCCGGAGACGGTCTCGACCGACTACGACACCAGCGACCGCCTCTACTTCGAGCCGCTGACGTTCGAAGACGTGATGGCCGTCTACGAGCACGAGGCCGGCAAGGGCGCGCAGGTCGGGATGATCGTGCAGTTCGGCGGCCAGACGCCGCTCAACCTCGCGCTCCCACTCAAGGCCGCCGGCGTTCCCATCATCGGGACGTCGCCGGAATCCATCGACCTCGCCGAAGATCGCAAACGCTTTGGCAAATTGCTCGATGAGCTTTCCATCCCGCAGCCGCCCGGCGGCGCTGCCACTTCGCTCGAAGAGGCGCTCAAGGTCGCCAACAAGATCGGGTACCCCGTGCTGGTGCGCCCCAGCTACGTGCTCGGTGGACGCGCTATGGTCATCGCCTACGACGACGAGACCATCACCAAGTACATGAAGGAGGCGGTGGAGTACTCGCAGGACCGCCCGGTGCTGGTCGATAAATTCCTCGAAGACGCGACCGAGGTCGACGTGGACGCGCTCTCCGATTCGGAAGACGTCGTTATCGGCGGCATCATGCAGCACATCGAGGAGGCTGGCATACACTCCGGCGACTCGAGCTGCGTGTTGCCGGCGGTGGATATCCCCGAGCCGGCCCTTGCGACCATGCGCGAGTACACCTTCAAGCTGGCGCGCGCGCTCAAGGTCATCGGGCTGGTGAACATCCAGTTCGCTATCCAGAAGGACAAGGTCTACGTCATCGAGGTCAACCCGCGCGCCTCGCGTACCGTGCCCTACGTCTCGAAGGCCACCGGCGTGCCGCTGGCGAAGATCGCCGCGCGCCTGGTGACACGCCGCAAGCTGCGCGAGTTCCTGCCGGAGAACATCGAGCGCGTCAGCGATCTCTCGACCGGCAACTGCTACTACGTGAAGTCGCCGGTGTTCCCGTGGTCGAAGTTCCCGGGCGTGGACACCGTGCTCGGTCCGGAGATGAAGTCCACGGGCGAAGTGATGGGTGTGGCCGACAACTTCGGCGAGGCCTTCTACAAGGCGCAACTCTCCGCCGGACACACGCTTCCGACGACGGGCACGATCTTCATCAGCGTCGCCGAGAAAGATAAGCCGCATGTGGCAGACATCGCGCGCCGTTTCAGCGAGCTGGGGTTCCACATCGTGGCCACACATGGTACCGCCGACGTGCTGAACCACGCCGACATCGCTTGCGACCGCGTCTTCAAAGTGAAAGAGGGCCGGCCGAACGTGGTCGACCTCATCAAAGGCGACAAGATCCACCTGATATTCAACACGCCGCACGGCGCCGAGCCGTGGTTCGACGAGAAGGCCATCCGCCGTGCCGCCATCACGCAGCGCATCCCTACCATCACCACGCTCTCGGCTGCGCGCGCCGCCGCCGAGGGCATCGCCGCCCTCCAGCGTGGACAGATCTCCGTGCGCGCCCTGCAACATCTGCACGCCGACCGCAAACTCACCGCGGGCCGCTAGCCTGCCCCCCGAGCCTGCCGTGGGTAAACATCGCAAGTGTCAACGAGCATCGTTTTTACCGGTGACCTTACGTGTCTCTCCGCGTCTCTCTGGTAGGGGTGCTGAAAGTGCTCCGCCTCGTCACCATCGTTTTTCTCGTCTCTACCGCGCTCGCCCAGGCGCCCCCGGCGCCCGCGAAGTTCCAGGTCATTGACACCATGCCCGCCTACTGGCAGTTCTGGGAGGCGGCGAAGGGCAAACCAGTCGCCGAGCAGGCGGAATTGTTCCAAGCGATGGTGGTCGCGAAGTATCCCGAGCTCTACACCGCCGAGGTCCTTAACCTCGAGAAAGGCAAGCCGTTGAAGGAAGCGCTCGCCGCTCGCTATGTTGCCGCCTACGACAGCAACGCGCCATACGTCGAGACCACGCGCAGGCTCTCCGGCGAGATCGGCACGCAACTCGATGGCTACCTGGCCAGCTTTCGCCACGTGTTTCCCGACTTTGACTACCGCGGACGCATCTACATCCTGCACTCACTCAACAGTTTCGATGGCGGCACGCGCATCGTCGCCGGCCAGGAAGCGCTCCTCCTCGGCGTCGAGACCATCGCCCGCATCAACCGGCCCGGCGCAGACGTCTCGCCGTTCTTCCACCACGAGCTCTTCCACATCTACCAGTCGCAGTTCGACGACGAAGAGAGTGACAACCCGCCCATCTATCGGTCGCTCTGGCACGAAGGCCTCGCCGTCTACGTGAGCCGCGTGCTGCATCCCGTAGCACCCGAGGAGCAGATCTTCGGGCGCCCCATCGAGATGCCAAACCGCGCCCGCGCGGTGCTGCCGCAACTCGCGCACGAGTTCTGCGCGCAGATGGATTCCACCAGCCGCACCGACTATGCGCGGTACTTCCTCGGACGCCGCTCGCCCGAAGCCGATTCTCCGACCATTCCGCCTCGCGCCGGCTACTACCTCGGATACCTCGTCGGCGAAGAGCTGGCAAAGAAGCACGACCTGCGCTGGCTCGCCCACGCCAAGACCACTTCGCTGCGCACCGAGATCAAGCGGGCGCTACACACCATCGAAGCGCACGAGTGGTGTGATGAGACTCTTGGCAGTGAAGTGACGTGCCGGGTAGCACTGCGCCAGAAAGGTCTGGGTCCTCTGCGTCCCGTGTGATATTTGTTGCTACGTGATCAGTTACAAAGGCTTCGACCACGTTGCGCTCGTCACCAAGCGCATGCCCGAGATGGTGAAGTTCTATAAGGAAGGTCTCGGGCTGAGCATCGAGCACGAAGGCGTGGCCAAGGCGGGCTACAAGGTCGTGACGCTCGGCGCGGGCGCCGCCATCCTCGACCTCTGCGAAGCCACGCCCACGAACCCCGCGCCCAACGCGAACCTCACCGAAGGACACTTCTGCCTGGTCGCGAACGGCACTTCCATCTACGAGGTGATCGGAGCACTCAAGCGCGTGGGACTCACGCCGCTGCCCGCGGAGGTCACCACCGGCGCGGAAGGGAAGAGCTTGTCCACGTTCCTGCGCGATCCGGATGGTAACCTCGTAGAGATAAAGGTTTACTGAACGCATGCTTCTCCACGGCATCTTTCCCGCAGTCACCACGCCGTTCTATCCGGACGGCGCCGTCTACTTCCGCAAGCTCGAACACAATCTCGACCGCTACTCCAAGTCGCCGGTGGCGGGTGTGGCTGTCCTCGGCTCGACCGGTGAAGCGGTGATGCTGAGCGACGTGGAACAGCGCGAGGTGTTGAAAGCCTCGCGCCACGCCGTAACGCCGGAGAAGGTGCTGATCGCGGGCACGGGCGCGGAATCTGCGCGGGTGACGCTCGAACTCACCGAGCACGCCGCCAAGCTGGGTTACGACGCGGCCCTCATCCGCACTCCGTACTACTACAAGCCGCAGATGCGCGCGGCGGAGATGCTCGCCTTCTACCGTTTCGTCGCCGACCGGTCGCCGCTGCCCATCCTTCTATATAGCGTCCCCGCGTTCACCGGCTACGACCTGCCGGAAGAGATCGTGGTCGCGCTCGCCGAGCACGCGAATATCGTGGGGATCAAAGAGTCCGGTGGTGACGTCGAGAAGATCGGGCGCATGGTCGCGGCCACGCGCCACATCAGGCGCCAGGCTTCGGTGACGGAGGTGCAGCAAGCGGTCACCGGACGCATGCTGGCTTCTCCCGCACCCGCGGCGGGCAGCGCGCCCGCTTCGGAGTTCGTCTCGGCGGCGACGCTCGGGTCCGCGGTCGCGACCGCGCCGCCGAGATCGCCGCCGCTCCCGACCAGCAAGACGCGGACGAAAGAGGTTGGATTCCAGGTGCTGGCCGGCTCGGCGCACAAACTCAAGCCGTCTCTCGATGCCGGCGCGGTCGGCGCCGTGCTCGCTTTTGCCGACGCTGCACCCACCGCGTGCTTCGAGATCCTCGCGGCGTGGAAAGACGGCGACATGCAGCTCGCGGAAGAGAAGCAGCAGCGTATCCGCGAAGCCGCGAGCACGCTCGTGGTGAAGCATGGCATCCCGGCAACGAAGTACGCGATGGACTTGAACGGATACTACGGCGGCCCGCCGCGCCTGCCGCTGCTGCCGCCCGAAGCCGCGGTCAAGAGCGAGGTCGAGCGCCTGATGGCAGACATCCGCAACTGACGTGCCCGCGCGAAAGAGAAGCACGAAGCAGCAGCCACGGCGCCGCCCGACTAATCCGAAGCTGCATCGTGTCGCCGAGGAGTTGAAGCCGGTGGTCGCCTTCCTCGAGCGCGAGCTGGCCTCGTGGCCGCGAGTCACAGCAAAACCGATGTTCGGGATGCTGGCGTTCTATCGCGGCAAGCAGATATTTGCCGCGCTGCCGCGGACGCGCGCCCTCGGCGCCGAGAACGCCATCCTCTGCAAGCTGCCCGCCGGGTCGCGATCCGAGGGCCGACAGGCGGGCGGCAAGAAGTCCGGTAGCCGGAAGTCTAGTAACCCCGGCAAAGGCTGGAAGACGATCGAGATCGGTTCGAGCTCTCACGGCTCCGACATTCGGGAAGCGCTGGGCTGGCTGGAGCGCGCCTACGAACAGGCGCGCGCAAGGAAATAGACTCGCCGGGAGATTGTCTTCTGCGCCTCACCTTTATATGATTTCCGTGCCGCCCGCACCCTGACCAGCCCAGGAGGCACCATGGCCACGGCACGTCCACCCGTTCCGGTCGAGGAAGATCTCAACCCGTTCCACATCGCGCAGCAGCAATTCGAGACTGCCGCAGAGAAGCTCAACCTCGATCCCGGACTGCGCGCCATGCTGAGCAGCCCGCGCCGCTGCCTGATCCTCTCGTTGCCCATCAAGATGGACGACGGCACCCTGAAAGTCTTTCAGGGATATCGTGTGCAGCACAACGTGGCGCGCGGTCCCGGCAAGGGCGGCATCCGCTATCATCCCGGCGTCACGCTCGACGAGGTCAAGGCGCTCGCTTCCTGGATGACGTGGAAGTGCGCCACGGTGAACATCCCGTTGGGCGGCGCCAAGGGCGGCATCATCTGCGACCCGCACAGACTCTCCAAGGATGAGCTCGAGCGCCTGACCCGGCGCTACGCCGCGGAGATCTATCCCATCATCGGGCCAGACCGCGATATCCCCGCACCCGACGTGTACACCGACGCGCAGACCATGGCGTGGATCATGGACACGTTTTCCATGATCGCCGGCGTGAACTCGCCCGGCGTCGTCACCGGCAAGCCCATCTTCCTCGGCGGCTCCCTGGGGCGCAATGAAGCGACCGCGCGCGGCTGCGTCTTCGTCATCCGCGAAGCGTGCCGCGTGAAGCAGATCGACCTCGCGAAGGCGACGGTGGCCATCCAGGGGTTCGGCAACGCCGGCTCGATCGCCGCCGAACTGCTGCACGCCGAGGGCGCGAAGATCATCGCCGTCAGCGACTCCAAGAGCGGTATCCTCAACAAGAATGGCCTGGACGTCCCCGCGCTGCTCACCCACAAACGCAAGACCGGCGCCGTCCGCGGCTTTCCCGGCAGTGAAGCGATCTCGAGTGAAGCGGTGTTGGAAGTCGATTGCCAGATCCTTGTTCCAGCCGCGCTCGAGAACCAGATAACCGCCGCCAACGCCGACCGCGTGAAGGCAGCCATCATCGCGGAAGCTGCCAACGGCCCCACCACGCCCGCGGCCGACCGCATCCTGCACCAGAAGGGAAGGATGGTGCTGCCCGACATCCTCGCCAACGCCGGCGGCGTGACCGTGAGCTACTTCGAGTGGGTGCAGGATCTCGCGGCGGACTTCTGGGATGAGGACGTGGTCAACAAGAAGCTGGAGAAGGTGATGGTGCGCTCATTCAACGACGTGCTGGCGATGGCCACCACGCACAACGTGGACATGCGGACCGGCGCGTTCATCCTGGCCATCGACCGCGTGGCTGTGGCCACACGGTCGCGCGGCATCTGGCCGTAACAGGGGTAGGGGCCGGCGACTCGCCAGCCCCTTTCTTTTCGTAAACCGGTTTTTCTCGCAACTTGACCTCCAGGCCGCGCTCATCTTACAATCGCAATCGAACGTTCGTTCGGTTATCCAGACTATGGCTGTTGCTGCTATCTCCGCGAACCGTGGCCCCGCCGGTCATCGGCAAGGCAACGGCGGTCTTCCCAAGGGCAACGGGACACGGTCGTTTGACCGCCGCCTGGGCGAGATACTGCGTCACGCCACCGACGTCTTCTACGAAAAGGGATACGAGGGCGCGTCCATGCGCGACCTCTCGCGCGCCAGCGGCATGTCGCTGGCCGGTCTGTATCATTACTCCGAATCCAAGGAGAAACTGCTCTACCTCATCCAGCGGACGACCTTTCGCACCATCATCGACCTTGTTCGCGAGCGGCTGACGCTGAGCCGCGATCCGGAAGAGCGGGTGCGCATCTTCATCGCGAACCACCTGGGATATTTCCTCGCCAACAAGAAAGCGATGAGCGTGCTCTCGCACGAGGACGACACGCTCAAGAACGGCTACCGCCAGGAGATCGCCGCCATCAAGCGCGAGTACTACCGCATCTGCCTCGAGCTGCTCGAAGAGCTGAAACGCGCGCAAGGCTTAGAATTCCCCTCGCGCATCGCCGTGCTCAGCCTGTTCGGCATGATGAACTGGTTCTACACCTGGCACAATCCGCGGGTGGACGCGGACGCCGAAGCGCTCAGCCGCCAGATGGGCGATATCTTCCTCCGTGGCATCACGCAGCCCACGGGAGGCAGTAACAGTAATCTCCGCGGCAAGCGGCCGCGCGCCAAAGTTTAGAGATTCGGGAGTTTAGGTTTCAGGGATTCCGGAGTTCGACTTCGATAAAAGGAGCTTTATGGCTACGACAACCACCACCGCAGAGGCCACCAAGACGCTGGTGAATTACCGCAAAGACGGCGGCGTCGCGATCATCGAGATGAACGATCCGCCGGCCAACACCTACACCTACGAGATGAATCACCAGCTCGACGAAGCCATCTTGAAGGCGCGCTTCGACAACGACGTCTACGTCATCTTGCTCACCGGCAACGGCGACAAGTTCTTTTCCGCCGGCGCGAACATCAAGATGCTGGCTTCCGTGGACCCGGTGTTCAAGTACTACTTCTGCCTGCATGCCAATGAGATGCTGCTGCGTCTCGAGCACACGCCCAAGCTGGTGATCGCGGCGCTCAACGGACACTGCGTCGGTGGCGGCCTCGAGATCGCTATGGCCGCGGATATCCGCATCGCCCGGCGCGACGCCGGCAAGATCGGCCTGCCTGAGGTCAACCTCGGCGTGCTCCCCGGCACCGGCGGCACGCAGCGCCTGTCGCGCTTGGTCGGCAAGTCCAAGGCCATCGAGCTCATGGTCACGGGCAACACCTTCACCTTTGAAGAGGCGAAGGAGATGGGCATCATCAACGACATCTTCGAGCGCGAAGGGTTCATGAACAACATCATGGAATACGCGCGCCAGTTCTGCCCGCCGAACAAAGCCGCCATGGCCGTGGGTCACATCAAGCGTTCGGTGCAGACCGGCTCGGAGATCCCCATGGAGTCGGCACTCGCGCTCGAGCGTGAACTCCAGTCGCTGCTGTTCAAGAGCCAGGACGCCAAGGAAGGCCTGAACGCGTATGTGGAAAAGCGTCCGGCGGACTTCAAGGCGAAGTAAATGATCGCAGCCACCAAAGCGCAGGTTAAACCCGGCAAGCTCCTCATCGGCGGTGAGTGGATGGAAGGAAAGAAGACCTTTCCCACCATCAACCCTGCCACCGGTGAGGTGCTCACCCAAGTCGCGGATGCGGATGCGTCGCAGGTGGATGCCGCCGTCCGCGCGGCGCGCAAAGCGTTCGAGGACAAAGGCAAGGGCTCGTGGTCCATGATGGCGGCGAGCGAGCGCGGCAAGATCCTGTGGCGCATCGCCGACCTCATCGACAAGAACATCGATGAGCTCGCCGAACTCGAGACGCTCGATAACGGCAAGCCCATCTTTGAATCGCGCTACATCGACATGCCGATGATCGTCGACGTGTTCCGCTACTACGCGGGATGGGCGACGAAGATCCACGGCGACACCATCAACTCCGCCGCGAATGCTTTCACGTATACGCTGCGCGAGCCGGTGGGCCTGGTCGGAGCCATCGTGCCGTGGAATTTCCCGCTGCTCTTGGCAAGCTGGAAGCTGGGCCCGGCGCTGGCGTGCGGCAACACTGTCGTCCTCAAGCCTGCGGAGCAGACGCCGCTGACCGCGCTGCGTTTTGCCGAGCTCGCGATGGAAGCCGGACTTCCCGCCGGCGTGCTCAACGTGATCACCGGCGGTCCGGAGACGGGCGCGGCGCTCGTCCGCCACACCGACGTAGACAAGATCGCCTTCACCGGCTCGACCGCCGTCGGCAAAGAGATCATGCGGTCGGCTGCCGACACGCTCAAGCGCGTGACGCTCGAGCTGGGCGGCAAATCGCCCAACATTGTGTTTGCCGATGCGCCCATCGATCAGGCTGTCCGCGGGGCCATCAACGGGATCTTCTACGGCAAGGGCGAGGTCTGCTCGGCCGGCTCGCGCTTGTTCGTGGAGAAGAAGATCGAAGACGAGTTCCTCTCGAAGCTGGTCGAGTCATCGAAGAAGATGAAGCCCGGCGATCCGCTCGATCCCAAGACGCGGCTCGGCGCCATCGTCAGCGAGCAGCAGATGAACACGGTGCTTGGGTACATTGCGTCCGCCAAGCAGGAGGGCGCGCAGCTTGCCGCCGGTGGCAATCGTGCCTCGGTCGATGGCGGTAAGGGATTCTTTGTCGAGCCTACCATCTTCTCCGGCGTGAAGAACGAGATGAAGATCGCGCAGGAAGAGGTCTTCGGGCCGGTGCTGGCCACGCTGACCTTCGACGATATCGACCAGGTCGCCGAGCTCGCCAACAAGAACATCTACGGGCTCGCCGCCGCCATCTGGACTTCGGACATCAAGCGCGCACACGCGCTTTCGCGCCGCCTCAAGGCCGGCACCGTTTGGATCAACACTTATGGCGATGGCGACGCGTCGTTCCCGTTCGGCGGCTACAAGCAGTCCGGCTTCGGCCGCGACCTGGGTGCGGACGCATTGCAGCACTACACCGAGACGAAAGCTGTTTGGGTGAAGTTGTAACGCAGGCGTTTGTTAAGCAAACCAAGAGGGAATCATGTCAGGTAAAGGTTTCAAGATCGGGACGTTCAGCGACTGGGTGGGTCTGTTCGACGATTGGCGCAAGGAAGTCGGCGTGGACCACGACGACATCAAGAGCTTCAAGTTCGACACGCTCTATGGCGCCATCGACACCAACGAGATCACCTTCGGCCACTACAAAGGACGGCCGAAGTGGGAGACGGTGCGCCAGATCCCTACGCAGAACATGCGCGACGCGCTGCTCAACATGATCGTCTACCAGGGCGACACCGAGTTTGCGTCCGTCGAACAGCAGCGCTGGCTCTTCCAGACCGCGCCCACCGAGTGGGACCGCCGCGCGCTCACCCGCGTGATGATCGAAGAGATGCGCCACGGCTGGCAGATGTGCGCCGTGCTCATCGACCACTTCGGACAGACCGGAAAAGTGGAAGCGCAGAAGATGCTCGAGCGGCGTGCGTTCGAGAACAAGCGCCTGCTCAACGCCTTCAACGAAGAAGTGGATAACTGGATGGACTTCTTCACCTACACCGACTTCGTCGATCGCGATGGCAAGTTCCAGCTGCAGATGCTGAAGTACTCCGCCTTCGCGCCGCTCGGACGCTCCACCTCTTACATGCTGCGCGAAGAGGCGTTCCACATGGGCACCGGCAATGACGGCCTGCGTCGTGTGGTCGAGGCCGGCATCATCCCGGCGTGGCTTATCCAGAAATATCTGAACAAATGGATATCCGAATCTTATGACCTCTTCGGCACCGATTCATCGTCATCCGCGCATTGGGCGTACGTCTGGGGATTGAAGGGACGCTATGACGAGCCGAGGAATGAGCACGCTCCCGATCTCGATGACATCAACGATTACAGTCGCAGCCTTTATCGTGACGAGGTCTCGGGACTAGTGCAGCGTTTCAACAGCTTGCTCGCGCCCGGAACCGCGCCGCTCTACGCGCCGGACATCAAGTTCAATCGCGCCATCGGGAAGTGGAAGGAACAGCGCTTCCATCCGCAGACCGGCGCGCCGGTGGATGAGACGGAGTACGCGCAGAAGTTGACCGAGTGGTTGCCGACGGCGGAAGACAAGAAGCTGCTGAAGGACATCATCGCCAACGAGCCGCGCTGGATCGCGCCGAAGGAAGGCGCGAAGGATCCACTGGCGTCGATCAGCGAACCGCGAAAGTCAGCGATCAACGTCAGCGCGAACTAGGCCGTCGTTCGCGTCTACTTGCGCTCGAAGACCACTTTCCCGCCAACGACGGTCAGGTCCACCTTCACGTCCTTGATCGCCTCGGGACGGATGGAAAAGATGTCGTCGCTCAACAGCACCACGTCGGCCAGCTTGCCCGGGGCGATGGTGCCTTTGTCCTTCTCCTGGAACTCAGCATAGGCCGAGCCGGTGGTGTAGGCCTCCACTGCTTCGCCAACCGTCAACTTCTGCTCCGGCAGCCAGCCGTTCGGATTCTTGCCATCTAAGGTCGCCCGCGTCACCGCGGCGTAGAGCGTCTGCATGGGATCGAGCGGCGCGACGTACCAGTCGGTGCCGAGTGCGAGTCGCACCCCGTGATCGAGGAAGGTGCGGAAAGCATAGGACGTCTTGATGCGCTCCGGGCCGATGCGTTTTTCCGCCCAGCGTCCGTCGTCGATGGTGTGGTAGGGCTGCACGCTCGCGATGACGCCGAGTTCGGCATAACGCTTGAAGTCTTTCGGCGCGATGTGTTGTGAGTGCTCAATACGCAATCGCCGGTCACGCGCGCCGTTGGCCTTCACCACGTCGCTGAAGATATCGAGGATCAGCGAGATGGCATTGTCGCCGATGGCGTGGATGCAGAGCTGTAGTCCCGCCTCGTCGGCCTTCATCAGGCGTCCGCGCATCGCGGTGATGGGATGCATTTCATCGGCGAGCAGGCCGCGCGTGTTGGGCGCGTCGGTGTAGGGCTCGAAGAAGTAGGCGGTGGTCGAACCGAGCGAGCCATCAGCAAAGCCCTTCACCGCGCCGAGGCGAAGATAGGCTGAGCCGAAGGCGCGCCGTATGCCGATCTTTGCCTGGTCTTTCCAGTCTGTCTCGAGCGGCGCGGCGTAGATGCGCGTGGTCAACTCGCCGCGCTCGGCGAACTCCATGTACGCGCGGAAGTCGTCGTAGGACGGATTCATGTCCTGCACGCTGGTGACGCCAAGCTGGGCTGCGTGCGCCAGCGCGCGTTTGATCGCCGCCGCGCGCTGCGGATGCGTGAGATCAGGGATGACCTTGTAGACCAGGTTCATCGCCGCGTCCTTGAGCACGCCGGTAGGATTCCCCTGCGCGTCGCGGACGATGGTCCCGCCTGGCGGATCGGGCGTCTTCGAGTTCACCTTCGCCAGACGCAGCGCGGCAGAGTTCGCCAGCGCCATGTGTCCGTCATAGCGATTCACGAAGACGGGCGTGGTCGGGGTGACGGCGTCGATCATACTTCTGGTGGGAAGCTGCGCGGGCGTCCAGCGCTGGTCGTCCCAGTCGCCGCCAATGATCCATTCGTTCGGACGTTGCTGCGCACGCTCGCCGATGCGTTTCGCGAACTCTTCCGGCGAGGCCGCGTCCTTCAGATCGACGCTATCGAGCTGCTGGCCGCCGCTGACGAAGTGGACGTGCGCGTCGTTGAAGCCGGGCAGCAGCAGATGTCCGCGCGCGTCGATGATCCTGGTTTCCGGTCCGCGCCAGGCGTCTATCTCGGCGGCAGAGCCCACGCCGACGATGCGCTCGCCGAGGATGGCCACCGCCTCTGCCCGCGGACGCTCCCTCTCCACCGTGTACACCTTGGCGTTGGTGATGATGGTGTCGGCGGCGGGATGCTGCGCGAACAGAGAAGTGGCGGCGAGGACGAAGGGCAGCAAGCGGGAGATACCCGTCTTTCGTGTCATCGCATCACCGCTCCCCCCACTTCAGTTTTGCCCGCAGCACATCGAAGAAACTGCGCTGCGGCAGGTGGAGCAATTGGATGGTGTGCTCCGACTTGTGACAGACGATGCGATCACCCTGGCGGAGTGGCCCTCCGGTCTGGCCGTCCACGGTGAGGTAGGCTTCTTCCTGCGGCTGCTGCACTTCGATCATGATCTCGGAGCGGTCAGGCACTACCAGCGGACGATTCGTCAGCGCATGGGGCGAAACCGGGGTGATGACGAAGGCGTCCACGTCGGGCGTGAGGATGGGCCCGCCGGCAGCGAGTGAGTACGCGGTCGAGCCGGTGGGGGTTGCGACGATCACGCCGTCGGCTTTGTAATTCGAGACGAACTGCTGATTCACATAGACGTCGAAATCCACCATGCGTGCCAGCGCGGCTTTGTTCACCACGATGTCGTTGAGCGCTTCGTAAGCGGCCACGCATTTGCCGCCGCGCACCAGTTGGCAGTGCAGCATGGCGCGCGCGTCGATCACGCACTGGTGGTGCGTGAGCGCGTCGAGCGTTGCTTCGAGCTCTTCGAGACGCACCTCGGTCAGGAATCCGAGCGAGCCGAGGTTCACTCCAAGAATAGGGATGCCAGCCTGTGATACCGAGCGCGCCGCCGCCAGCATGGTGCCATCTCCGCCCAACACGACGAGGAATTCCGGCTTGCGTCCAACGATCCCCTCGCGCGCCGCGCATTCCAGACCGCCCACCACGGCGCAGGTTTCGGCGTCTGCGAGCACGCCGTAGCCATTGGCTCTGAGCCACTGCACCAGCCGCGCCGCGACTTCCGCAAGTTGCGGCCGCCCGGGCTTCGAGATGATGGCAACGGTCTTCATTTGATCAGGACCATTTGCTCTTCGACTATTTGCTCTTCGCCTTGCTCTTCGATCTGCTATCCGGTTCGAACACGGCGTGCAAAAGGAACTCTTTGTTTCCTTCCGTCCCGGTGATGGGGGAATCGATGACCTCGATGCCGCCACCGCCGAGCGCTGCTACCGCGGCGCGCACGCGCTCGACCGCCGCCTGCTGCACCGTAACATCGCGCACGATGCCACCCTTACCCACATTCCCTTTGCCAGCCTCGAACTGCGGCTTCACCAGCACGACGGATTCGAACCGGGAAGCGCCGGCGATGCTCACGTCGACGTCGTTTACGTACTCCAGCTCGCGCACGCTCTCAACCACCGCGGGGAGCACGAGTGTAGCAGAGATAAAAGCGACGTCCAGGGCGAGGAAGGTGACCGCTGCGCCGGCCAGCGGACGCAGTCGCGCCGCCGTGAGATGCCGCGCATTCGTCCGCTCCAAGAGGCGGACACGCGCATCGTTGCGGAGAGCGGCGGCGATCTGTCCATAGCCGGTATCGATGGCGATGACGCGCTCCGCTCCGTGTTGCAGCATCGCGTCGGTAAAACCGCCGGTGGAAGCGCCCACGTCAAGACACGTCCTTCCGGCCAGCGCGATCTTCCAATGGGCGAGCGCGTGCTCCAGCTTCAGCCCGCCCCGGCTCACGTAGCGCAGGTCTTCGGCAAGCAGACGGATGGCCGCATCCTCATTCACGGCCGCCCCGGCTTTCTCGATCTTCTGCTCCTCCACCAGCACCTTGCCGGCGAGGATCAGCGCCTGCGCCCGTTCCCGGCTGGGGACGAGCCCACGGTCAACCAATAAGCGATCGAGTCGGAGTTTGGGCATTTGCTTTTGCTACCCGCGTAACGCTTACGCCAAGTTACGACATTGCCCACACATTGCCCACCCAGCGATGCACGGCCGGGGGTTTTGCGGTGACCACCGAGCGCTGACCACGGCAGAGTGCAAAGTGCTATCCCGTGGGCCAAGGCTGGGCCAGATAAGGGTAGACACCCTGTCATCCACAGCATTATCCACCGCTCTGTGGATACGGTTTGGCCCTGAACCTGAGTCAGCCCAACGGCGTTCGCCGGTTAACTTTGAAGGCACATCGGCTTGCGGGTGTGCGCTACAATATGGGGTTTCCGAGGCACATATCATGGCTACTAAGACAAAGGACCGGCCTGCGCCCGCGGCGCAAGCGAACCAAGCCCCCAGCAGCCAAGGAAGTAACCCAGGGAAGGCTCCGACTGCGGCGCCCGCCGCCAAGCCGCAGGGCAATGGCGCAGCTCCGCTGAACCCGGAGATCCTCAAGCGCCTTTACTACTACATGGTGAAGTGTCGCATGGTGGAAGAGCGCGCGCGCACGCTGTTCAAGCAAGGCAAGTTTGCCGGCAACTACTACGCTGCCGTCGGCCAGGAAGCGACCGAGGTGGGCACCACCATCGACCTCGAAAAAGACGACTACATCGCTCCCTCGCATCGCAACTTCGTCACCAACATCATGAAGGGGACGCCGCTCGAGCGCATGTATGCGCAGCTCTATGCGCGCAAGACCTCGCCCGACCAGGGACGCTCCAGCCCGGCGCACTGCGGGTACGCCGAGACGCACGTCATCACGCCCTCGTCGACCATCGCGGCGCAGTTGAACATCGGCACCGGCGTGGCGCTCGCTTTCCAACTGGAGAAGAAGCCCAACATCGTGGTCGCGCTCTCCGGTGACGGCTCCACCTCGCTCGGTTTCTGGCACGAGGCATTGAACTTCGCCGGCGTGCGCAAGCTTCCCATCGTCTACATCGTGGAGAACAACCGCTACGCTGAGTCGGTGAACATCAAGTATCAAACGGCGGTCGAAGACCTGAGCGTGAAAGCGACGGCCTACGGTTTCCCCGGCATCACCGTGGACGGTAACGACGTGGTCGCGGTCTATCGCGTCGCGCGCGAGGCTATCCGCCGGGCTCGCGAAGGTAATGGTCCCACACTCATCGAGTGCAAGACCTATCGCTGGTACGGACACTCCGAGATCGATCCCGCCAAGTATCGCGAGCCAGCCGAACTGGAAGCGTGGAAGGCGAAGGATCCCATCCCCGCGATGGAGCGGTATCTCAAGAGCCAGAACCTGTGGGCGGACGAGTGGAAGCAGAAGATCTCCGAAGAGATCACGGCAGAGATCGAGAAAGCGGTCGAGTTCGCCGACAAGTCGCCGTATCCCGAGCCGGAAGAGGCGCTCGACCACGTGTACTCGTTCTCCATCCGCGATCGCGAGCTGAACCGCAAGTCGTGGACCTTCCGCGATGCGGTGGCTTCGCCCGCCAACAAATAGCTCAGGTAGCGCAGGATAAGAAAAATGGCACTCACCACATACATCGACGCGATCACGCAAGGGCTGCGCGAAGAGATGCTGCGCGATCCCAAAGTCTTCATCATCGGAGAAGACGTGGGCGTGATGGGCGGCGTCTTCAAGGCGACCAAGGGACTGTACGAAGAATTCGGTCCCGACCGGGTCATCGATTCGCCGCTTGCCGAGGGCATCATCGTCAGCTCCGCCATCGGCGCGGCCATGGCCGGCATGCGTCCCTGCCCGGAGATCCAGTTCACCGATTTCATCACCCCAGCGATGGACGCCATCGTCGAGCAAGCCGCAAAACTGCGTTACCGCTCTGCCGGCACGCAGACTTGTCCGCTCACGCTGCGCGTTTGCTACGGCGGCGGCGTTGGCGGCGGGCTCTATCACTCACAGACCAACACCACCTGGTTCGCACACGAGCCGGGACTCGTGGTGCTTGCGCCCGGAACCGTCTATGACGCGAAGGGCATGCTCAAGGCCGCCATCCGCGACGACAATCCCGTCGTCTTCTTCGAGCACAAGAAGCTCTACCGTTCGATCAAGGAAGACCTCCCCGAAGACGAATACGTTGCCGACATCTACAAGGCCGCCATCCGCCGCGAGGGCAAAGACATCACCGCGGTCTCTTACGGATACACCCTGCAGCTCACGCTGCAGGCGGCGGAGAAGATGAAAGAAGAGCACGGCGTGGACGTGGAAGTGGTCGACCTGCGGGTGCTGAATCCGCTGGATAAGGACACCGTGCTGGCCTCGGTCGCGAAGACCAACCGCGCCGTGATCGTGCATGAAGATCACCGCACGCTGGGCATCGGTGCGGAGATATCCGCGTTTCTCGCGGAAGAAGCTTTTGATTGCCTGGATGCGCCTATCGTTCGCGTGACCGCGCCCGATATCCCGGCCATCCCGTTCTCGGCGCCGCTGGAAAAGTTTTACATGCCCAGCGTCGAGAAGATCGTCACCGCGCTCGAGCGGACGATCGAATACTAGCCGGGCATGAGCCGTGCAACCGGCTCGTCATCGTTCTCCGCCTGTTACTGTGCAGCCTTCTCGAGGACGGCGGAAGCCGCATCGATGGCGGCGGCTGTATCCTCAAACGTCTTCGCGACCTTGGGGATAGCCGCCTCAGCCTGCTTGTACTTGCGCTCCTCGAGCGGCTCACGGATGGCCGCCAGCGTCTTCACGCCGTAGCCGGTGTAGACCCCGGGAGTGTAGATCTGATGCTTGTACCATGGACGCCCGGGCAGGCCTTCCGGCACGATCATGGCGCGCTCGGTGAGGATGAGCTTGGCATTCAGCTCGCGTGCGGTCGCCGCCGGCAAGACCAGGTCGCCATTCTTCTCCGCCTTTTCCATGGCCTTGCGATAGCGTTCGGCGCTGCGGGTAAGCGTCTCGAGCGCGTTCTGCAGGGGCGCGAAGTTGAGGAATGGCGGACGCTCGAGAGCAGGCGGCGGCAGCAACGGCTCCTTCGGGTCGCTCATCGCCGTGTACACGCCTTCCTCCAGTCGCTTGGCACGCTCCTCGGCCTCCTCCTGCTTGTCTTTCAACAGCTTCTGCAACTCGTCGACATATTTCTTGACCGTGTTGGCGAAGTTGGTGAAGTCGTAAGGCAGCACCTCGGCGTCGGCGAGCCGCATCACGGCGGTGCCGGCGGTCTGCGAGAGCGCGCGACCGTACGCGAAATCGGTGTCGGCGTAATGCGTGAACCAGTGAAAGTCGTCGTAGATGGAGTGGTAGACGCCAGCCTCATCCTCGCTGCCGTACTCCATCGCCAGGGATGAGACGCCGATGTGGTCGAGAAAGGGAGAGTAATCCGACCCGTCACCGAGCGCATCGATGCGCAAGTCTTCGCGTTCGCGGATCTCCTTGCGCTCGTCGGAAGTCTTGGCGTCATCGATGCGCCACATCTGGTCGCGCTTCCACACCGAGATCTTCTTTTCCGGATCCTGGATGTCGCGCTCCACGCCGTTGGCGAATTTTTCCAAGCTATGCGAACCACCCACGTAGAGGAATCCGCGTCCGTTGGAATCGCTGTTGATGTAGACCACGGCGTGCTGGCGCAGCTCGTCCGCGTGCGTCTCCACCCATTCGGTGGAGCCGAGCAAGCCGGGCTCCTCGCCATCCCACGCGGCGTAGATGATGGTGCGCTTGGGCTGCCAGCCCTGCTTGCGCAGTTCGCCCAGCGCGCGCGCTTCCTCTAAGAGCGCGACCAGGCCGGAGATGGGATCGTCTGCGCCGTTCACCCAAGCGTCATGATGATTGCCGCGTAGGATCCATTCGTCAGGAGACTCCGCGCCCGGGATCTTCGCGATCACGTCGTAGATCGGTTTGGTGTCCCAGTTGAACTTGGCCTTGAGGTGCACCTTCGCCGCGCCCGGGCCGATGTGGTAGGTGATGGGCAAGCTGCCGCGCCAGCCTTCGGGAGCCACGCGCCCGGTGATGGCCGCGAGCAACGGTTGCGCGTCAGCGTAAGAAAGCGGCAGGACGGGGATCTTGACGATGGTCTTCGCATCCTGGAGCGCGAGCCGTTTCGCACCCGGCACCGAGCCGATCCCGGGGGTGAGCGGATCGCCGGGATACTGCGTGTCGGTGACGGCGCCGCGCTGCACGCCCTGGCTCGGCCGCAGTCCGCCGTTGGGATACACGTCGCCGTCGGAGTAGCCATCCTGCTGCGGGTCGGAGTAGAGCAAACATCCGACCGCGCCGTGCTCGTACGCCACCTTGGGCTTGATGCCACGCCAGGCATGGCCATAGCGCGCGATCACGATGGCGCCCTTCACCGAGATGCCCATGCGATCTAGCATCTCGTAGTCCTCGCGCAGGCCGAAGTTCACGTAGACCAGCGGCGCGGTAACGTCGCCATCGCCGGAGTACGCGTTGTAGGTAGGCAGTTGCAAGGCTTGCTGGCTCGAGGTGGGATCGCCGGGCACAGGCGGCTCCTGCAGCTTGGCGACGAACTTTGTCGGTGCGACCAACTCGACGACCCGCTCTTTCGGCGTCGGGAAGAGCACGTCGAAGGTCTCGATGTGCGCATCCCAGCCCCATTCCTTGAAGCGCGCGAGGATCCACTCGGCATTGTCTTTGTCGTAGGGCGAGCCCACGTGATGAGGCTGCGCGGTCAGGCGCTGCATATAGGCGCGCAGGTTCTCCGGCTGCGGGAGCGCGCGAAACTTTTCCTCCCACTCGCGCTCTTTGGCGGATGCGGCGGCGGAATATCCTGCCAGCCGGGGCGTGGGCTGGTCGGGTGTGGCCGCCAGCGAGACGAGACATACCAGCACAACAAGGATGATGCCGAGCTTACGCATTGGGGGACTCCAGTGTGGTGAGACCGCCGACGAGCCCGCGGATTATAGCCGCAACCATGAGTTCCGAACCAGACGACGCTGAACCAGTCGGGCGTCGCTACTTGCCGCGCGCGCTTTGAGGCATTGTGCTTTGAGGCGTTGCTTTGACACTTGGCGGCGTGGCACCGCATAATTCCGTCCCCATGTCCAACAGCACGCCTACGGCGGCCTCCCGGACAGAAAACTTTCCTCGCTCATTCTCGAAAGCGTATCCGGTAGTGAGCCGCGGCGAAGGCGTCTTCCTGTTTGACGACGCCGGGACCCGGTATCTCGACTTTTCGGGCAGCGCGGCGGTGAACTTTGTGGGACATGGCGACGCCAACATCGCCCGCGCCATGGCGGAGCAGGCCGCACGCCTGGAATTCGCCCACACCAGCCAGTTCACCACGCCGGTTGCCGAGGAGTTCGCGCGTGAGCTGCTGGATTTTGCCGGCGAAGGTTTTCGCGGCGGCTGCGTGTATTTCACCAGCGGCGGCTCCGAGGCGGTAGAGAGCGCGCTGAAACTGGCGCGGCAATATCAGGTCGAGATCGGCCAGGGACGTCGCGCCGCCATCCTCAGCCGCAAGCAGGCCTACCACGGAGCGACGCTCGGCGCGCTGGCGGTCAGTGGCAACCGGCGGCGCCGCGAGATGTACTTGCCGATGGTGCGGACATTCGAGCAGGTCGCGATCCCATACTGCTATCGCTGCGCATACGCCTGCGCTGATGGTTGCGTGGCTTGCGGCCAGCGCTACGCTGACGAGCTGGCTGGGTTGCTCGCGCGCTCCGGCAACGAAGCAGCCGCCTTCATCTTCGAGCCGGTAAGCGGCGCGACGCTGGGCGCGGCGGTCCCGCCCGCCGGCTACCTGAAGGCCGTTGCCGAGACTTGCGCTCGCCATGGCGTGCTGACCATCGCGGACGAAGTGATGACCGGCATGGGCCGCACCGGACGCAACTTTGCGGTGGAACATTGGGGAGCTGACCTGCGGCCTGACATTCTCGTGACCGCGAAAGGCATCGCCAGCGGCTACGCGCCGCTCGGCGCGGTGCTCGTCACCAGGAAAGTAGTGGATGCGATCGCGCGCGGCTCGGGCGCGTTCGTCCATGGACTCACTTACAACGCGCATCCGGTCGCACTTGCGGCGGGGCGCGCGGTGCTGGGCCGCATCCGGAATGAGCGGCTGGTCCATGCGGCGGATTCCGCCGAGGTACAGACCGCCGGAGCCGTGATGAAGTCCGAGTTACAGCGGCTTGCGGAGCACGCGAGTGTGGGTGACGTTCGCGGCATCGGGCTGCTCTGGGGCGTGGAGTTTGTTGCCGACAAGAAGACGAAGCAGGCTTTTGCTGTGGAGAAGCAATTCGCGGGCCAGGTGGCGGCCGCCGCATTCCGCCGCGGGCTGCTCGTCTATCCCATGCAAGGCTGCGTGGACGGCCTCGCGGGCGATCACCTCTTGCTCGCGCCCCCGGCTGTCATCAGCAACGAGCAGATCGCTTGGGCGGTTGGGCAGTTGTCCGACGCGGTTGTTGAAACTGAGAAGATGGGAAGCTGAACAGCCCGACTTCGGAGGCGCATGATGCAAAGCGGTGTGCAGATCGGTGTGCGGATGACGGTCCTCAGCAGAACAGTGTGCGGTTCGTTCCTGCTACCGCTGGCGGCAGTGGGCGTGATGGCTTTGCATGCGCAGCAGAGCGCCAGTGCTCCGCCTTCGGCACCGCCGGCGGAGGTCAACGCCAAGATCATGGGATTCGGCGCTCAGGCGGCCGCCGCCGAGGCCGGCGTGGAAACGAAGTTCAAGGCGATGATCTCGCCCGAAAAGGCTCGCGAGTTCCATCGCGAGTTCACCGCCGAGCCGCATCCAGCGGGCTCGGCGCGCAACAATGAGCTGGCGAAGTACATTGCCGAAACGTGGATGAAGCAGGGCCTGGAAGACGTGGTCATCCATCGCTACGACGTGCTCAACTCGTCGCCGCGCGAAGTCGCGCTCGAAATGGTCTCCCCCATCCAGTACAAGGCCACGCTGCGCGAAGCGGCGTACGCGATTGATCCTGACACCGCCAACCCGCGTGTGAGTCCCGGCTACAGCGGGATGTCCACCTCGGGCGAGGTGACCGCGCCCATCGTCTATGCGCACAGTGGGAATCCGGAAGACTACGCGATGCTGAAACAGAAGGGCATCAGTGTGCGCGGCAAGGTCGTGCTGGTGCGCTATTCGAATCCCTACAGCTATCGCGGATTCAAAGCGCTCACCGCGGAGCGCGAAGGCGCGGCCGCTATCCTTATATATTCCGATCCCGCCGAGGATGGCTACAAGCGTGGCAAGGTCTTTCCGGAAGGCCCGTGGGGACCGGAGACGCACATCCAGCGCGGCGCCATCACCTATGACTTCATCGTGCCCGGTGACCCGCTCACGCCGGGATGGGCGTCGGTGGCGGGAGCAAAGCGCATTCAACCTGCGGAAGCGCAGTCGTTGCCAAAGATCATGGCGCTGCCACTCTCCTGGCACGATGCCAAGCCGCTGCTCGAGAATATGGGCGGTCCGAAGGCGCCGAGGGAATGGGGTGGCGGCCTGCCCATCACCTATCGACTGGGTGGGGAAGGGCGCGTCCACCTGAAGATCGACATGGACACCAGCGTGAAGCCCAACTACGTGGTGGAGGGACGCGTGCGCGGCAGCGAGCTTCCCGACGAATGGGTGCTGCTCGGCAACCATCGCGATGCCTGGGAGTTTGGCGGCGTGGACCCGAGCAGCGGCACCGCTTCGATGATGGAGATGACGCGTGCCTTCGGCGACCTGCTGCGCCAAGGCGTCCGTCCGCGCCGCACCTTGATCTTTTGCAGTTGGGATGGCGAAGAGGTCGGGCTTACGGGTTCTACCGAATGGGGCGAGGAGTTTGCCGAGCAGCTCAAGCAGAGTCTCGTGGCCTACTTGAATGTGGATTCTTCCACCTCCGGCCCCAACTTCGAGGGCAGCGCGGTGGGCTCGCTGGCGCCGATGCTGGTCGAGACTTCGAAGTCCTTGTCCGACCCTTCGGGAAGATCGCTGTACCAAGCCTGGCGCGGATCCGCCACACGCTCGCGGCAGGAAGGCAAGAACAAGCTGCCGGTGGCGGACGCAAACCTGGTGGACACCCGCATCGGCAGCGGCTCCGACCACACTGTCTTCCTCAACCACCTCGGGCGTCCCACCATGCTGCTGAGCTTCGACGGACCCTACGGCGTCTATCACTCGATGTATGACGACTATTACTGGATGAATCACTTTGGCGATCCCGGATATCGCTACCACGCGCTCATGTCGCAACTATGGGGCGTGCTGGCACTACGGCTCGCCAACAGTGAGCTGCAGCCCTTCGATTTCTCCGTTTCCGCTAAGACCATCGGCGATTGGCTGAAAGAGATCGAAGCCAAGAAGGGCGCGCGCGGCCACGTGGATGTTCGCGGAGCGCTGAAGCACGCGGCAGCATTCGAAGCGGCCGGGCGTGAGCTCGATGCCGCAGCTGCGGCAGCGCTGGCACGCGGTGCGGACCGGAAGGCTCTCGACCGGGTGAACGCACAGATGATGGAGGTCGAGGCGAGCTGGCTCAACCCCGCCGGCATCCCCGGGCGTCCCTGGTTCAAACACATGCTCTATGCCGCGCGCTACACCTATGCTCACCTCGAGCTGCCCGGCATCACGGAAGCGGTGGAGAAAGGTGATTGGAAGGTAGCGCAGGAGCAGGTCCGCATCCTGGAGAGCGCGCTCGAGAAGAACACCGCGCTGCTTCGGCAGGCGCGTGCGGATCTGGAGAAGATCCCGGCGGGAGCAAAGTGACGCGGTGCGCCGCGGGAACGGGGCGTCTATTTGTCGACCGGCTGGAACAGACGGAAGAGCCAGAAGCGCGCTTCCAGTTCGCACTTCTTCGAGCAGAACGTTTGTTGGTCGCGAGCATGACTCGCCTCGGCGTGATAATCCGACTTACACCAGGTGCAGTCAGTGGTGGTGGCTTCCATGGCATGCCTTCCGCGGGGGTTTGGGGCAGAGTAGAGGAAGGTATACGCAGGAGCAATCAGGTTGAGTGCCTAGTACCGAATTAAGGGAGTACCGGGTTAGGAACTCTAGCGTTCCGGCCGCAGCAGGTCGTCGAGCGTCTCGCGCCGGCGGATGAGCTGGGCGCGGCGCCCGTCTACCAGCACCTCGGCAGCCCGCGGGCGCGTGTTGTAGTTCGAGGCCAGCGCCATCCCGTAAGCCCCAGCATCGAGGATGGCGAGCAGGTCGCCAGGCTCCGGATCGGCGAGGGCGCGGTCGCGGGCGAAGAAGTCTCCCGTCTCGCAGACGGGTCCCACCACATCGAAGCTCTGTGCAGCTGAGCCGCCTCGCCGGGTGGCCGGGACGATCTCGTGATACGCCCCGTAGAGCGCGGGTCGGATGAGGTCGTTCATCGCGGCGTCGGTGATCACAAAGCGCTTGGCGCCATTCTGCTTGCGATACAGGACGCGGGTGAGCAGCACGCCGGCCGGTCCGATGAGCGACCGTCCTGGTTCAAGTAATAGATGAAGGTTTAGCCCGCGAAGCGGCTCAACCACTGCACTTGCATAGGCGGGTATCCGGTCTCCGAAAACCTCGTCCGGCTCGCCGAGAGGGGCGTCGCCCGGCTGCTGCGGGTGCTGATAGTCGATGCCCAGTCCGCCACCGGCGTCGGCATAGGCGATGCGATGGCCGTCGCCACGCAGCTCGCGGACTAGTTCGGCGACCCGCTCCATCGTCGCACGGAAGGGCGCCATATCGGTGATCTGTGAGCCGATGTGGACGCTCACGCCCGCGGGCTCGAGATACTTCTGCTGCGCGGCCTGGCGATAGAGCCGCCTTGCCTCGCCGATGGCGACGCCGAATTTGTGCTCGCGCAGCCCGGTCGAGATGTACGGATGCGTCGCGGCGGGAACGTCGGGGTTCACCCGCAGGGCGATGCGCGCCACGCGCTTCCGCTTGCTCGCGCACGCAGCCAGCAGCTCGAGCTCAGCCTCGCTCTCCACGTTGAAGAGCAGGATGCCGGCGCGGAGCGCTGCGTCGAGCTCGTCTTCTCGCTTGCCCACACCGGAGAAGACGGTCTGCTTCAATCTCGACTTCGCTGCCCGCGCCACACGATAGAGCTCACCGCCCGAGACTACGTCGAATCCGGCGCCCAGCTGCGCTAGCAGCTTCAGCAGGCTGAGGTTCGAGTTCGCTTTGACGGAGTAGCAGATGGTGTGCGCGACCACGCCGGCACGGCGTGCCGGCTTGAATGCCTGGTCGAATGCGCGATAACGCGCACGGATGGCCGCGGCGGAGTAGACATAGAGTGGCGTGCCGTACTTGCGTGCGAGCGTGTCGAGCGGCAGGGAATCGCAATGCAGCGCGTCTTTGCGGTAGCGGAACATTGAGCTGACAGAAGCTCGGGCGGACATCTTACCAGTCGCGAGTGCGGCGTAGACTAACCGGTGATCTTCACCACCACCACCGTCTCATCGTCGAACGGATCGGTGCCGACCGAGAACGCGTTCACTGCGTCGAAGATGGCGGCAACGATATCGTTGGCGGAGCGTTCCCAGTTCGCGATCACCACGTCATGCACGCGATGCCGCCCGAAAGTGGTATCCGCTTCGTTCGCGGCATCGATGATCCCGTCCGACAAAAACACGAAGACGTCGCCTGCTACCGCCGGGACGCGCACCTCGTCATAGGTCACATCGCGGAACAGGCCGAGCGGCAGCCCGCTCACTTCCACGATCTCGGTCTTGCCTTCATGGCAGAAGATAGGCCGCGGCAATCCCGAGTTCGAGATCAGCATCGAGTTCGAGCGCTCATCCCAGAGCGCATAGATCAGGGATAGGTACTGCGCCTCGACCGGGCGGTCTTGCAACGAAGAGTTCATCGCCGCCAGCATCTGCGCGGGATTCAACTCGAGCGCGGCATGCGAGCGCAGCAGGCCTCCGGCGAGCGCGGCGTAAAGGGCAGCGGGCGCACCCTTGCCACTCACGTCTCCCACGGCGATCGCGGTACGCCTGCCGGCGTAGCGCGCGAAGTCGTACATATCGCCACCCAATTCGCGCGCCGGGACGAACCGTGCCGCTACCTCCGCGTTGGGGATACTCGGCACCCCAGCCGGCAGCAGCCGGAACTGGATCTCGCGCGCCATGGCGAGGTCACGCTCGAGACGCTGCTCTTCTTTCTCGATGCGCTGGTAGAGACGAGCATTCTCCACCGCGACCGCGATCTGCGCGGCCAGCGTGCTGATTGTCCGCATGTGGTCTTCGGTGAAGTATCCGCGGCGCGTGTGCTCGAGGTCGAGCACACCGATCACCTTCTCCTTGTACTTCATGGGGACGCACAGCTCCGACTTGGTCTCCGGGTTCACGGCGACGTAGCGCGGGTCTTTGGAGACATCGGGTACCAGCACCGGCACCGCTTTTTCCGCGGCATAGCCGACCAGTCCCACGCCCAGCGGGATGTCGTGCTTCAGGTGGATGCTCTGTTTGAAGCGCAGGGAGAAGCGATGCTCGAGCTTGGTGCCGGTCGAGTCGAGCAGCAGGATGGAGAACATCTGGTAGTCGATCAGGCGGTTCAGCGACTCGGCCGTGCGTTTGAACAGCATGTCTAGATCGAGGATGGAGGTGAGGTCGCGAGCGATCTCGTTGAGCACTTCGAGCGTTTGGGCCTGGCGCGCGACGCGGGTGTAGAGCCGCGCGTTCTCGATGCCCGAGGCGATACGCGAGGCCACCAGCGAGAGCATGCGCGCGTGCTCTTCCGTGAAATAGCTAAGCTTGGTTGACTGGATGTCGAGCACGCCGATCACACGATTCTTCACGATCATGGGCACGGCAAGCTCGGAGCGCACGTCGGGATGCGCGTTGATGTAGTTGGCGAC
>JALYLW010000037.1 GCA_030774055.1 Acidobacteriota bacterium | reverse complement strand
GGCTACTCCAGCAAGGCCGCGTCCTCGGGCGACTCCAGCACGGCCGCGTCCTCGGGCGACTCCAGCAAGGCCGCGTCCTCGGGCTACTCCAGCAAGGCCGCGTCCTCGGGCTACTCCAGCAAGGCCGCGTCCTCGGGCGACTCCAGCACGGCCGCGTCCTCGGGCGACTACAGCAAGGCTTCTGCGAAGGGGAAGAACACGATCGCGATGGCCGCGGGCTTGGCTTGTAGCGTGCGCGCCGGCGAGAACGGCAGCTTCGCAACCGCCTATTGGGACAAGAAGGCGAAGCGTCACCGGATCCTGGTGGGCTACGTGGGCGAGGACGGCATCGAGGCAGACACCGACTATCGCATCGAGAAAGGCAAGTTCGTCGCCGTGGCGAAGGGAGCCACGGAGTGACGGGCTCGGTGCGGTGGTTCAGAGACGACAAAGGCTACGGCTTCATCACCCCGGACGAAGGTGGGAAAGACATCTTCGTCCACTTCAGCCACATCGTGGGCCGCGGCCGTAAGACGCTCATCGATGGCCAGCGCGTCGAGTACGACCCGCAAGAGACACCGCGCGGGCTGCAGGCCACGCAGGTGCGCACGGTCGAGGTGGCCTGATGGCAACCAACACAAGCATCGAGTGGACGGACGCAACGTGGAACCCCATCCGCGGCTGCTCGCGCGTCTCTGAGGGCTGCCGCCACTGCTACGCGGAAGCTGTGGCCGCGCGCTTCTCCGGCGCCGGGCAGGCGTACGAAGGCCTCGCCGAGCTGAAGATCATCGGCCAGGGCACACCGGCGGAGCACACCGCGCCGCATTGGACCGGGCGGGTGAGGCTAGTTCCGGAGCATCTAGCGGACCCCATTCGATGGAAGAAGCCGCGGCGCATCTTTGTGAATTCGATGTCGGACCTCTTTCACGAGAAGTTGCCGTTCGAAACCATCGCCAAGGTGTTTGCGGTGATGGCTCTCTCGCCACAGCACACCTTCCAGGTGCTGACGAAGCGCCCTCAGAGGATGCTGGAATTCTTCACGTGGGCGCGTGATATCGCGTGGCCCAAGCTCTTTCCCTGGGATGTTCCAGACTACGGCGTTGAGGCGAACGTTGTTCTTCAGTTTCTGAGCGATGCCGAAGCTGGCATCGCTGTCTCGAAGGACGAAGATCCTCCGGCATGGCCGCTGCCGAACGTGTGGCTTGGCGTGAGCGTAGAGGACCAAGAGAGCGCCGACGCTCGCATCCCACTGCTGCTGAACATGCCGGCAGCGGTGCGCTGGATATCCGCCGAACCGCTGCTTGGACCGATCATTCTCAAAGAACGCGACCAGCCGGAAGTGAACGTTGATTGGCTGCGCGGTTTTGATGGCGGAGAGCCTGCCATCCCAGGACTCGACTGGGTGGTCGGCGGCGGCGAGAGCGGACCTGGCGCGCGCCCGATGCATCCTGCTTGGGCGCTAGCGCTGCGCGATCAGTGCCGCGCCGCGAAGGTAGCGTTCTTCTTCAAGCAGTGGGGTGCGTGGCAGCCCATCGAATATCGGCAAGGTCGAAAGCCGTACCTGAAGATCAGTGTCCCGATGCCTTCCACCATGAAGCCATCGACTCGCGAGATCGTGTTCCACGCCGGCGAACCTGCTTTCGCAGTGAACATGCTGCGCGTCGGGAAACATGCCGCTGGCCGACTTCTCGATGGCCGTGAGTGGAATCAGTACCCGGAGGCGCGCGCATGAGGACGCTATCTCCGGGCGCCATCGTTTCCGAGGCCATCGAATTCGCTCATCGGCGCAACTATGTGCGCCCTGCCGAGTTCGTCGGCTGGATGGCTCAGCGTGGATGGACCGTGACCTGGTTAGAGGCGCATCTCGCACTCGACTGCTCTGTCCACATCAAGGTACTCGGACGCCGCGAGTTCGATGGGCGCTACTACTACGACCATGACGCCGCGGAGCAACGGAAGGCATCGGTGCGCGTATGAGGCTTGGCCCTCTCACGCTCTTCCAGAGGCGCGTCATCGGCGCGGACGATAACCCGCTTCTGGTGCGCTACATCCTCTTCCGGCTGCCCGCGATCGGTGTGTATCTGCACCACCTGTGCCGGAGCGACTATGGCCGCGCGCTGCATGATCATCCGTGGCCGTTCATCTCGATACTGCTCGCCGGCGGCTACGACGAGGTCCACGACCAGTCGATAGACGGCAAAGTCACCGTGGTTCCGCATCGCCGCGGCGACGTGCTCGTGCGGCCGGCGGAGTGGAGGCACCGCTTCGTCCTTCCAGACGGAAAGAAGGCGTGGACGCTGGTGATCGTTGGCCGGCGGTGCCGCCGCTGGGGATTCTTCCTGCCGACCGGCTGGTGTTGGTGGCGCAAGCACAACGGTGCGCTCGCCGTCTGCGAGGAAGAGATCCTGTGGGAAGGCGGCAGCGATTGAGCGACACCTTCCAGGTGCGCGACGAGCGCAAGCCCGGCCACCACTGGGCGGACAACGAGGTGCTCGACCTCTACGCCGCGCGCATTGGGGCCTACGGCTACGCGATCTACATGTTCATGGGGCGGCACGCCTCGAACGTGAGCGGGCGCTGCTCGAAGAGCCAGCGTGAGATCGCGGCTACCTTCGGCATCTCGCATGACACGGTGCAGCGTTACGTGACCAAGCTCGAGGGCTGCGGGCTCATCAAGCGCCAGGTGGTACCGGGGAAGGAATCGGTCTACGTCCTGCTGGCGGTCGGGAAGAAAAAGCAATCCTCTGAATCCACAGACCTACCGCTCACAGCGTCTAGTAACCGGTCTGAAAAGAGTACGCCCACAGCGTGTACCCCTACGCCCACAGCGTGTACCCCTACGCCCACAGCGTACAGCAATAAGGAAGTAAGACTTATTCAAGACTCTATTAAGACTAAACCTTCCAGCGCTGTCGCGCTGGCAGCCGTCGATTCGAGGCACGGTCCCGTGAGGGACTACATCCGCGAGCAGCACTCAGCTGCGCTGCACATGGCGATCGACGTGGTCCCGTGGGATGGCCGCGCCGCGAAGGCGCTGGCGAAGTGGCTCGCCTCGAATCCCAAGGTGACGGTCGAGCAGGTCCGCACGATGGTCGGCTACCACTACGAATCTTCCGCGCGGCTGGGGATGCTCTTTCACCAGTGGGTCCCGGAGCTGATGCGCTACTGGGGCAACGGTCCGCTGAATCAGTACGGCACGCCGCTGGCTGAGGACAAGGAATGGCAGCGCGAAGAGCGCATGCGACAGGAGGCACGAGTTGGAACGAACCGCTGAGCAAGTTCGGGAAGAAGCGAAAGCGGCGCAGGCTAGCATCGAGCAGCGGCGGCGTGCGGAAGCGCGAGCTGATGACCGCGAAGCTGCACAGCGGTCGTTCCAACCGGTCACTACCGGGCTGAAAGCGATCGTCACCGACGCCGCGGAGCGGTCAGGCTTCGAAATCGATTGGGTGAAGCGCGAAGTGAAGGAGCGGAAGAGTGCCAGCGACAAGTAGCGACCTTTACCAGGTGCTGCGCGTGGTGGACGAGGCGAAGAAGCCATCGCCGTACTTCCGTTCGTATGACGCGCCGGATCCTGCCACAAAGAAGCCATCACAGAGTGAACTGGCAAAGCTGGCAATGGCAGCAGCCGCACGGAGAGCGAGACGATCATGACGCTGCAGCTAAAAAACGTTCGCGTCACGGTGATCACTAACCGCATCAAGGCTGCGCGGCTCTCAGCCGAACTCTCGATGCGCGCACTCGAGGAAATCAGCGGCGTCGACGCTGCGACCATCTGCCGCTGCGAAAAAGGAAAGGAACCAACGCTGACGAACGCATTGAAGCTGGCGCGCGCTTTGAATGTTGCTGTCGAAGAGCTGTGGGAAATACGTGAGCTGACCGGCGCCGAGGCAGCCAATGCCTAAGCGCCGCCAGATCTACGCCGCCGACCTGTTCTGTGGCGCCGGCGGCACCTCCTACAACGACCTCGACGACGAGATTGTCTCGCTTTTCCGCATCGTGCGTGACCGCGGCGCAGCCTTGCTCCGCGCGCTCGAGTTAACGCCCTATTCGAGGACCGAGTTCCATCTAAGCTTCAAACTATCTCGCAATCCACTAGAGCAAGCGCGCCGCACTGTCGTTCGCAGCTATATGGGCTTTGGCGGGAATTTGACCAGGCAGAACAGAGACCTCACCCCTCAGAGGACAGGATTCCGCACGTACTCAAAGAAGAACCGGCGCTCAATTCCCGCCGGCGACTGGCACACATACCCGCAGCACCTCTCAGTGATCATCAAGCGGCTGCAAGGCGTCATCATTGAAAAACGAGATGCTTCGCGTGTGATCCGCGAGCACGATGGCGACTCGACCCTCCATTATGTCGACCCGCCCTATGTCCATTCCACTCGCGGGTTCGATGCCGGCGGAACGCATCGCGGTTATCGGCACGAGATGAGCGACGACCAGCACCGCGAACTGGCCGCTGTGCTGCGCTCGGCAAAAGGGATGGTTGTGCTCTCGGGCTACCCGTGTGACCTATACGACGATGAGCTTTTCCCAGACTGGAAGCGGTTCGATCGCTCGCACATGGCCGACGGTGCGCGGCGGAGAACGGAAGTCGTTTGGCTCAACGATGCCGCCGCGGTGGCCATGACGCAGCAAAGATTACCACTGGCGGAAGGAGTCGGAGCGTGAACTTCCAACCACTGAAGCCAGAAGCCGCGGTGCAACGCGCTGTTCTCGACCTGCTGGCCGCTGAGCGCATCCTCGCCTACCGGATGAACTCAGGCGCGCTGCTGGGCGCGAGCGGGCGTCCGGTGAGCTTCGGCGTGAAAGGGATGGCCGACGTGCTGGCCTTCCCCAAGGTGCAGTGCTCCAGCCTGACCTACTGCCGCTTCAGCCGGAATCTCTGGATAGAATGCAAGTCGGCAACTGGTCGCCAAAGCCCGGAACAGGTCAGCTTCCAGCAGCAGGTCGAAGCGGACGGCCACGCCTACATAATCGCGCGGTCGAGCGATGACGTTCTGGCATGGTTGCGCGAGCATGGAGCGATAGGTTCCACGTAGAACAATCTCTTCGCTTTACGTTCGTGGACAAAGTTCTTGACCTTGGTTCCATCTTGCCTCATTGTCGAATTGTTAATCCCAGCCCAATAGGTTTTCTGCCCTAAGTAAGTTGGCCAGAAAAGCCGGAGGAGAGCGCGGCACACAAGCTCCCACCCTACATGAGTAGGGATTCCTTACCTCAAAAACAGGGAGCACCGATGCGCAGGCTGAAAGAAGCTGCTGAGGTGGGTGTGTATCGCATCAACGCTCCCAGCGCGTTCATGCCATCATTCTCGGTCCCATTCGGTGAAGCGATGCGCATGGTCGAAGAAGGCTCGGCCGTGACCATCAACAAAGGCACGGCGATCCGCATCGTGATGGTGGAGCGTCACGCACAGTACGAATATTCCTGCTCGAACTGCTTCGCCGAGCGCCTCCTCTCACCCATCGCAGCGCTAGAAATCGATGGCCCAGTGAACTGCCTGAAGTGCGAGATGCCCATGGCGCGCAAAGACGACAGCGCCAACGCGAGCGAGCGTCCGTGGAACATGCGTGATCGGTCGCTGAAGATCAGCGGCAATAAAGCCGGGCGCATGGGAGTGATGGAGCAGTTCGTTGCCGGCTCCGAACATGCGGAGTCGCTCGTTCGCGGCTGGGCGGAAAATCATGCTGGCCTCGGCGCGCTTCCTGCGCCTGTCGGTGCCGCCTGATTTCGGAGCAGGCACTGTGTTCGTCCTACTCGTCCTCATCTTGTCCATCTTCATCCCGGCCGGCAAAACTTCTAATGAAGCTCGTTCGCGACAACACGAGAAGCGCATCGTTCCACGGAAACAGTGGCGGTGGTTCCGTCGTGCAGGACGCGCTCAGCGCAAGTGACCATCGCGTACCATCCAGCGGCCAAGTGCTGGATAACAAAATCTGCCAAGGCTGTGGGTACGACTTCCGCAGGCCGCGCGGCTCGACCGACAAGTATTGCCGAAGCTGCCACAGCAAGCCGATGTTCGAGGAAAAGAACAGCGGCATGTTTCTGATTCACTGATGCGGTGATTGAGCTACGGTGCGCTCGACGGTCTCATAAGCCGTCACTTATCTGGTTCAACTCCAGACGCCGCTTCCAGAATCGTCATGAAGAACTTAGCGCTCATCTCGCTGTTGTTGCTCATCGTCGGATGCGCGCGCGTCAAGCATGTAGTTGTTCGTCCAGTAAAGAATCCTCCGCAGTTGCGAACGCGGCCAAACATCAGCGCTGCGCACTATGTGGTCCCGACCTACTGCATCAAGAAGGTCGAGTACTACCAAGGCTGGTGTGAAGATGGGCAGACGCCAGGCGAGCTGCTGTGCCATGACATGATCATCCGCGTTCCAACTGCGTGCATCATGGTGAAGGCGAACGCCAATGCCATG
This sequence comes from Acidobacteriota bacterium, assembly GCA_030774055.1. NCBI lineage: Bacteria > Pseudomonadati > Acidobacteriota > Acidobacteriota bacterium. The sequence goes on along the minus strand of JALYLW010000037.1, from coordinate 28,861 downwards.
GGCCGCTAAGGTACCGTGCGGCAATCCTGGTGGATGTAGAGAGTTCGCAACCAGGAGCGGACGCTGCGATGCGCATCAGCGCAAGGATGGGCGTCCGAGCGCTGCTGCTCGCGGTTACGACAGGCGCTGGCAGCTCTACTCGCAAGGCTATCTGCGAGTCAACAGGTTCTGCGCTGATCCACGTGGCGAGCACGGCGGCGAGCAGGTCACAGCGACTGTCACTGACCACAGGGTCCCGCACCGTGGCAACTCACACCTGATGTGGGACCCGGCCAACCATCAGCCACTGTGCTCACATTGCCACAGTTTAAAGACAGCAAGAGAAGATGGTGGCTTCGGCAATGCCAGCGCATCTCCTCTGTCATCATAGTGATGGGGGAGGGTGGAATCTCTAGACCCTCTCAGCGCTAGACCGTGTGACACTTAGATTTTTACATCCGCAAAACCATAGTTATGAAATGTGGGGTTTCGCCATGGGTAGGCCAAGGAAACCGACCGAAATCCTCGAGCTGAACGGCGCTTTCAAGAAGGATCCTCAGCGCCGCAAGGGACGCGAGAACGAACCGCGGCCAACCGGTCCGCTCGGCGATCCGCCGGAGTCTTTCGAGAAGGAAGAGAAGGCGATGTGGTTCGAGATTTCAGCGCAGATCCCCGCCGGCGTTGCGACGAACGCGGACCGCATCTCGTTCGAGCTGATGTGCAAGATCGCCTCAAAGGTTAGGGAAGAAGGAATCGGCGGACGCCATGGCGCGAGCGTCGGCGAAGTCGCACAACTCAACAACTTGCTCGGAAGTTTCGGGCTGAAGCCTGCAGACAGGTCGAAGATCAGTGTCCCCAAGCGTCCAGAAGAAGAAAGCATCTTCACCAAGCTCGCGAAGTCCGCGGGCACGGAAGGCGAGCGCCCGAACTAGCGGACCGCACTGGGCCGCGGCCAACGACTATGCGCAGCAGGTAGTAGCCGGAACGATCATCGCATGCAAATGGGCGAAGCTGGCGTGCAAGCGCCACCTCTATGATCTCGAGCGCGCGAAGACGGACGACTTCCGCTTCACCATCGCCGTGCAGCGGGCTGAGGATGTCTGCCAGCTCATTGAAGCGCTGCCGCACGTCAAGGGCAAGTGGGCCCTCCAGCGCGAAAACATCAAGCTCGAATCGTGGCAGAGCTTTATCACCTGCTCGCTGTTCGGATGGGTCGAGAAGGCTAACAAGAATGTGTACCGCTTCCAGGAAGCGGACATCTTCGTCTCGCGCAAGAACGCGAAGAGCACATGGGCAGCCGCAGTCTGCAATGTGAAGTTCGCGGCGGACCGTGAATACGGTGCCGAGGTCTATTCGGGTGCGACCACCGAGAAGCAGGCTTGGGAAGTGTTCCGGCCGGCTCGGCTCATGGCCGAGCGGACGGCTGCGTTCCGCAAGGCTTTCGGCATCCAGGTCAATGCGAAGTCGCTGACCATCCCGGCGAACGGCAGCCGCTTCGAGCCGGTCATCGGGAAGCCTGGCGATGGTGCTTCACCGAGCTGCGCGGTCGTAGACGAGTACCACGAGCACGCTACTGACGAGCTCTACGACACGATGAAAACGGGCATGGGCGCCCGCGATAATCCGCTATTGCTGGTCATCACCACGGCGGGAAGCGATCGCAGCGGGCCGTGCTACCAGCTCCAGAAGGATTTGGAGAAGATCCTCGACGGCCGCATCCAGAACGATCGCGTGTTCGGCATCATCTACACCGCCGATGAAGGTGACGACTGGAAGAGTGAAGTAGCAGTCGTCAAAGCGAACCCGAACATCGGCGTAAGCGTTGGGCGCGAGTTTTTGCTCAACGCACAGCGCGGCGCCATCCAGTCGGCCCGCAAGCAGAACGTCTTTAAGACGAAGCACCTGAACATGTGGGTGAATGCGGACGTCGCCTGGATGAACATGGCGAAGTGGGACGCCATGGGCGACGCAAAGCTATCGCTCGATGCCTTCAAGGGCGAAGACGTTCTCTGCGGACTCGACCTGGCCAGCCGCATCGACATCGCTTCGAAGGCGCGTGTCTTCCGGCGCACCATCGAAGGCAAGCACCACTACTACGTTTTCTGCGCTCACTACCTGAACAGCGCGGCGGTCGAAGAGGGGCGCGGCTCGCACTACCAGCAATGGGCGAACGAAGAGCGCCTGATCGTCACTGACGGAAACGTCACCGACTACAACACCATCATCGAGGGCGTCGTAGAAGACAGCAAGCTCTTCCGCGTGCTCGAAGTGCCGCACGATCCATATCAGTCGCTGCCGTTGATGCAGACCATCCAGGCCCGTGCCGATTGGGATCGCGGCATCGTCCCTGTCGCCATCGAGCAGACCGTCGCGAAGATGTCCGGCCCGATGAAGGAACTGGAAGCCCTAGTCTACGACGGCCGTTTCCATCACGACGGTGACCCGGTACTGGGCTGGATGATCTCGAACGTCGTCTGCCATCGGGACGCGAAAGACAATATTTTCCCGCGCAAAGAGCGCGAGGAAAACAAGATCGATGGCGTCATCGCCATCCTGGTTGCGCTCAAGCGCTGGATGGAACGGCCCGAAGGCGGCTCGATATATGAACGGGAGGGCTTGACCACGCTTTGAACGCTCTGCAAAAGGTCGCCCGCACCATGTTCGCGAAGGCGCTTGGCTTCCCGCCCATGGCCACGAGCGACCACGGGCTGAGCCGGTACCTGTCCAGCGGCGGGGCAACGTCGGCGGGCATCCTGGTCTCGCCGCAGAGTGCGCTGTCGCTGGCCACCATCTACGGTTGTGCGCGCGTCTGGTGCAACACTCTCGGCTCTGTGCCATTGCAGGTCTACCGCGACGGGCCAAAGGGCCGCGAGAAGGCGAATTCTCATCCGCTCTATTTCTTGCTGCACGACTCGCCGAACCGCTACATGACGTCGCTCGTCTGGCGCGAGCAGATGACGCTGTCTCTGGCGCTGTGGGGAAATGGCTATTCCAAGATCGAGCGCATCGGCGGCCGGGTGGTCTCGCTGAATCCGCTGCGTCCGGATTGGACCGCCATCCGCTTCGATGATAAAGGCCTGCGCTACGAATATCGCGGGATGGAAGGCCGTACCGAGACCTACCAGCCGGAAGACGTTCTCCACATCCGCAACTTCTCGTTCGATGGCATCCACGGGCTGTCGCCCATCGGCGTGGCGCGTGAAGTCATCGGCAAGGGTTTGGCGATGCAGCAGTATTCGTCTTCCTTTTTCCGCAATGGTGGCCGGCCCGGGGGCGTCCTGAAACACAAAGGGACGCTCAGCGAAACCGCGGTAAAGCGGCTGCGCGCGGAGTGGGACGGCGCGCACGGTGGTTCCGACAATGCCGGCAAGATCGCCGTCCTCTATGAGGACATGACTTATGAGTCCATCGGCATCCCGCCCGAAGATGCGCAGTTCGTTGATACCGCGAAGCTGAACGCCGCGGAAGTGGCGAGCCTCTACGGTGTGCCGGCGAACATGCTGGGCCACACCGATAAAACCGCGACTTACGCCTCGGCGGAGCAGTTCGATATCCAGTTCGTGAAGCATACCGTTCGGCCTCTCGCCGTTCGCTTCGAGCAGGAACTGAATCGTTCGCTGGTTGGTCCGCGCTCCGATGTCTTCGCGGAGTTCGACCTCGATGGTCTGCTGCGTGGTGATACCGCCTCGCAGGCGTCGTTCGCCGGAACGATGGTGCAGAACGGCCTGATGACGCGCAATGAAGTGCGGCGCAAGTTCAACCTGCCGGATGAAAATGGCGGCGATGAGCTGACCGTGCAGTCGAACATGATCGCCGTCGATGACCTACAGAAGATCGCTGCCGGCCTGAACAAACCAGCAGTCGCCATTCCGGCGCCAGCGCCGGCGAAGGAGTAGCTGATGAAACGACGCAAGCACCTGGTCAGCAAATTCCTCATCAAGGAACTCACCGAGAACGGCATGTTCAAGGGACTAGCCGCGGTCTACGGCAACGTGGACCTCGGTGGCGACGTCATCGAGCCGGGCGCGTTCACCAAGACGCTCTCCGACAAGGGTGGAGAGTTTCCCATCTTGTGGCAGCACGATTCGCGCAAACCGATCGGCCTCGGCAAGTTCACCGACTCGCGCGAAGGGCTTGTCGTTGAAGGCAAGCTCACGCTCGAGTCGCCGACTGCGGCGGAGGCCTATGCGCTGCTGCGTGATCGCGTCGTGCGCGGTCTCTCCATCGGGTACGACACCATCTCCGACAAAATCGAAAAGAATATCCGCCACTTGTTAGAGATCAAGCTATGGGAAACGTCTCTCGTCACCTTCCCGATGAATGAGATGGCGCAGATCACGGACGTGAAGAACGCCGACGAATACGCCGTCCTGGTCAACGAAGTGGAAGCCGCCGGCGAGCGCTTGGGTTTCAACGCCGAGCTCGCCGCGCGGGCCATAAAAAGTTTACGGGCACTGGCCGCAAGGGCACCAGCCGCCAAGCAGGACACCATCGCGCCGGACGTTGTCCACGCGGTGGTCACCTCACTCGCAAAGGAAATCGAATCATGGACCCGAAAGAACTGAAGCAGCAATTCGACGAGGCGTTGAAGCCGCTGCACGAGAAGCTCACGCAGGCGGCGGAGCGCTTTGAAAAACAGGAAAAAACCTTCGGCGTGGCATCGACGGAAGCGAAAGCTGCCGTCGATAAAGCGCTGACCGAGATCGGCGAACTGCGCAAGGACCACGCCGCGCGCATGCTCGCCATCGAACAGAAGCTCACCGCTCCCAAGGGTGGCGACGAACCCGAGATCAAGTCGATCGGCCAGCTTCTGGTCGAGACCGACGAGTTCAAGTCGCTCGCTTCGCGGGGCAGGGGCTCGGCCACGCTCAAGGTGCCGGCTGCGGCCTGGAGAAAGACGGCCATCACCAACGTCACCGGACAGAACCAGCCGGTGGTCCCGCCCGACCGCATCTCCCGCATCATGGCGCCGATGTTGCAAAGGCTGCGCGTTCGCGATCTTCTGACCGCACTGCGCACCTCGAGCAACCTGATCGAATTCAGCAAAGAGAACAGCTTCACCAACAACGCCGCGCCGCAAGGCAAAGGCTCTTCGCCGCAGGTCTATGAGAACGTGGCGAAAGCCGAGTCTGCGCTGACGTTCGTTTTGGCGAAGGAGCCGGTGCAGACCATCGCGCACTGGATCCCGGCCTCGAAGCAGATTCTTGCCGATGCTCCGCAGTTGCAGGATTACATCGACAATCGTCTGCGTCAGGGCTTGAAGAAGGTGGAAGAGGACCAGTTGCTCAACGGCTCGGGCACGGGTGGCGACCTCAACGGCCTCATCACCCAGGCCACGGCCTATGACACCGGCCTCGATGTCGTGGGCGACACGAAGATCGACACCCTGCGGCGCGCGATACTGCAGGCTGAACTGGCCTTCTACGAGATTTCGGGGTTCGTCCTCAATCCGACCGATTGGGCGGACATCGAGCTGAAGAAGACCACCTACGGCGAGTATATCTTCGCCAATCCGCAAGGCATCGCCGCGCCGGCGATGTGGGGCAAGCCCGTCGTCTCCACGCCCTCCATCGAGGCGGGCGACTTCCTCACCGGCGACTTCACCTCGAACGTGGTCAACATCTACGATCGGGAAGACGTCTCGGTGACCATCTCCACCGAGCATGACGACTTCTTCACCCGGAACATGGTCGCCATCCTCTGTGAAGAGCGCCTCGCTCTCGTCGTCTACGCCCCTCGCGGCCTGATCACCGGCAGCTACCCGGCCTCAGCCTAAACCAACGCAACCTGAATACGGGGCCCGCCCGTCACAACAAGGCGGGCCCTTTCTCTTCCAAGCCAAACATGACCGACGAGCAGCTCCTACAGATGATCGCGAAATGGCGTGAGCGCGCGTTCGGAGATCAGGTAGAGGCGATATTGCTCATCGCTGCCGCTCTCGATGGGCCACGGCAGCACATCGAGTCTATCGAGGAAGAGCTTCGCCGCCGCATCCGTGGCAGGGTTGGCGCCGGCCCGTCAGAGTTTAAGAGGTGAAGGTCTCAGCCATCATGCCGACCGCTGGCCGGCATGAGTTCATCCGTGGCGCTGTCGCTTGCTTTTTGGCGCAAGACTATCCCGACACCGAACTGGTCATCCTCGATGACGGCGCCCAGCCGGTGGAAGCTTTACTGCCGGCAGATAGCAGGATCCGGTACTACCGCGAATTGCCGAAACAGACCACGGGGAACAAGCGTAACCGGTGCTGCGAGCTGTCATCCGGTGACGTGATCGTGCATTTCGATGACGACGACTGGTCAGCGCCTGGCAGGATCCGCCACCAGCTTGAAACGCTCATGGCCGATGCTTCGAAGCGCGTCACCGGGTTCAATTTATTGCTGTTCTGGGACGTGCGCTCCGAGTGCGGCTACCGGTATCGACTCCACGACCGCTATGCCCTCGGCACGTCCCAGATGTATTTCCGCTCCTGGTGGGAGCAGAACCGTTTCAGCTCGCGGCAGCTCGGCGAAGACTCCGACTTCGCTTTCCGCGCCAAGCGCGCCGGCGTGATCGTTGTAGAGGATGGTGCGCAGTGGCTCGTGGCGCGCATCCATGATGGCCGGACAAGTACCACGGAGCCGAATACCACGCAGTTCCTGCCGGAAGGGCGGGCAAGCTTTCCGGAGGAGTTCTTCGCGTGCGCTTCAACGTCATCACCAACCTCGCCAACGGCGTAGGACTGGAGCGCGATTACATCCTCCTGCGCGGCGAGCTGGAGCGATTGGGCCACCAGGTCGCCGGCGTGCAGTTCAACGGCGCTGAGGATGCATCGCCGGCCGACGTGAATGTGTTTCTGGAAACGGTCGAGCCGAGGTTCTTCGCGGCTGCCGGGCGGCAGTGGGCCGTTCCCAACCCGGAGTGGTGGTTCCAGGGATGGAATAAGTTTCTGCCGGCCTTCGAGCACGTGCTGGCCAAGACGCACGATTGCGAGCGCATCTTTGCGGCCAGCGGCAAGGCGAAATACCTCGGCTGGCGGTCGCGCGATCTGCTGGCGCCGGAGCAGCGGCGGTCGCCGGATTTCCTGCATGTTGCCGGCAAGAGCCAGGCGAAGAACACGGCGCCGGTCCTCGCGGCATGGGGAAAGGCGGCCTTCAAAGCTCGCCTGACCGTGATTTCGGAATGTTACCGGCTGCCGCGCATTGCCGGCGTTCGCATGCAGCGGCGCATCACCGATGACCAGCTCCGGCAGGCCATGAACCTGCATCAGTTTCACCTGCTGCCCTCCGCTTATGAAGGCTGGGGACATGCGCTGCATGAGGGCATGGGCGTTGGTGCCGTGATGATCACCACCGACGCTCCCCCGATGAATGAGTTCGGCGCAGCGGTCTTGGTGCCTGCGGCGGCATCCGGACGGCAACATGCCGCGCCGATGGCCATGGTCGAACCGGATGCGTTGATCGCGGCGGTCGAGCAGGCCTTGCGGCTCACCCCACAAGAGATAGCCGAACATTCCGCGCGGGCGCGGGAACGTTTCCTCGCCGATGCAGCAGGATTCACGGAGAGATTGGAACGGTTATGCGCTTAGAGCTGGGGTGTGGCCGGCAGCCGACCGATGGATTTACGCATCACGATAGGTTTAAGCACTCACCGCACGTGGACCTGGCCTTCGATCTGGAAGTGCTGCCGTGGCCCATCGAGAGCGGCTCGGTCGAGCACCTGCGGGCTATCGACGTGTTCGAGCATCTACACCTCGAAGTGCAGCAGTGGCTCGATGAGGCGTGGCGCGTGCTCATGCCCGGCGGCGTGCTGGAGATGCGCCTGCCGGCGTGGGACCACCACTACAGCTACCGCGATCCCACACACTACCGTGTGTTTCATCCCGAGACGTTCCACTACTGGTGCCCGAACGCTCCCGGGAGCGTGTGGGAGATGTTCGGCCAGTTCTACTTCGGTGAAGGTTACGACAAATGGTGGGAGTTCGAGCTCGCTGAGCGCAACTCCGGCGACTTCTTCTACCGCCTGCGCAAGCCAGTGGAAGCGAAGCTGTGAAAGACGTTGTCCTAGTCCCCACCTTCTCGCGGCCCGAGATGCTGTGGCATTGCCTGGAGCATCTTTTCCGCTGCCCTGAGTTCACCGAGCATGACGTTGTGGTGTGGCTCGATTGGCATGCGGACCTGCCTGATCCGCCGCTGGTCGAGGTCGAGCAGGTGGTCGGGTTCTTCCCCGGCGTCCACCTGGTGCGCCTGGCGCGGCACGGCCGGCCGGGGAACAGCTTCAACGTGCTTTCGGCGTACCGCGCAGCGTACGAGAGCGGCGCGGATGTCGTCTACCTGGTCGAAGACGATGTGATGGTGCGGCCAGACTTCTTCCGCTTCCATCGCTTTGTCCGCAGCCTTCTGGATGTGTTCTGCGTGGTGGCGGCGGAGAATACGCGGCGCGCGACGCCGCCACAGGGGAACCACTTCTGGGCCACCGATGATGATTACGCCTCGCTGGGCGTCTCCTTCGACCGCAAGGCCCTGGCCGAGATCGTGAGGCATCACTCGGCGGAGTACTTCGGCGACATGCACGGCTACTGCCAGCGGAACTTCGGGGCGCGCTTTCAGAAGGAAGAGGTCGAGCAGGATGGGCTCATCCTGCGCGTCATGGGCGAGCAGCGCGTCCTTTCAGCGTGGCCTTACGAGCCGCGAGCGCAGCACGTCGGCTGGTATGGCTATCACCGCCAGCAGGGACGGCCGCAAGGAACGCTGGAGCAGCGCTATCGGCAGGTGCAGGGCAGGATCTATTAAGGAGTGGCGTGATGCCCGACATCCGGCACAAGTACGTGAGCGCAGCGGCGCAGAGCGCCAATGCGCTGAAGGTGCGCAAGAACGATTGGAACGACGCGCATACCTTCGCGCATTTAGTCGCCGCGCTGGCTGTCGATACCGTTCTCGTCTGGGGTACGCACGAGACGGTACTCGCCTCGGCTGGCGGAGTGGACATCACGCTCACCCTGCCCACGGCCGTTGGCCACGCCGGTGAGCGGATGCGGGTAAAGAAGGTCACGGGAATGGCCGGCAACATCGTCATCGATACGCACCTGGCTGAGAACATCGAAGGCGCTGCGAATTACACCCTCTACAACCAATACCAGTTCGTCGAACTGGAGTCGGACGGAGCGAACTGGTTCATCTGGAGTCAGAACTAATGTCGGACGAAGCCATCTGCTGTCCGAAGTGCGGCGCCATCATGGTCCGCACCGGCAGTTGCTACACGTGCCCGGAGTGCGGTCACAACGGCGGCTGCGGTGTCACCACGCTGCTCACGCTCGCCGTGCTGACGCTTGCCAGCGCGCTCGCGCTCGCGCAGGGTAACACCACGAAGATCCGTGCGGTCGGCGTGTTGCCGCCCACGTGCTTCGCCGGTTCCGCCACCGTTGCGCAGGATATCGTCGCCAAGGACCAGATCATCTACGTCTGCGGGCCCGCCAACGACCAGTGGCGCGCCGTGGCGATGGTCGATGATCTGTCGAGCTACGTTCCAACCACGCGCACGGTCAACGGGCACGCGCTTTCCTCGAACGTCACGGTCACGAAGGGCGATGTCAGCCTCGGCAACGCTGACAACACCTCGGATGCCAACAAGCCAGTGAGCACCGCGCAGCAGACCGCGCTCGATGCCAAGGCCGCGCTCGCGCACGCCCACGCCGAATCCGACGTCACCAATCTAGTCAGCGACCTCGCCGGAAAAGCAGCAGCCTCGCATAGCCACACGCTCTCACAGGTTACCGATGCCGGGACCGCGGCCTCGAAGGATGTTCCCGCGAGCGGTGACGCAGCCGCGGGCGAGGTGGTGAAGGGCAACGACTCGCGCCTGACCGATACGCGCACCCCGACAGCCCACTCCCATCCGGAGTCGGACGTCACGAACCTAACCTCCGACCTCGCGGCCAAGGTTCCTGTCACGCGCACGGTGAACAGCCACGCGCTGAGTTCCGATGTCACGGTCACGAAGAGTGATGTCTCGCTCGGCAACGCCGACAACACTTCAGACGCGAACAAGCCCGTCTCGACCGCGACACAGACTGCTCTCAACGCCAAGGCGGCTCTGTCGCACACCCATCCGGAGGCCGACGTCACGAGCCTAGTCAGCGACCTCGCGGGCAAGGCGGCGGCTTCGCATACCCACGTCCTCGCCGACGTGACCGACGCGGGCACGGCGGCTTCGAAGAACGTTCCTGCGAGCGGGAACGCCGCCGCCGGCGAGGTGGTGAAGGGCAACGACACGCGGCTGACCGACGCGCGCACGCCCACGTCCCACAGCCACCCGGAGTCGGACGTCACGAACCTGACCACGGACCTGGCTGCCAAGGTTGCCGCCAACAGCGCCATCACCGGCGCAACGAAGACAAAGATCACCTACGACGCAAAAGGGCTTGTCACCAGCGGCGCGGATGCCACGACCGCCGATATCGCCGATTCGGCGAACAAGCGGTATGTCACGGACGCTCAGCAGGCCGTCCTTGGCAACACCAGCGGGACGAACACCGGCGACCAGGACCTGTCGGGTTACGTTCCCAACACGCGCACCGTGAATGGTCACGCACTTTCTTCGAACGTTAGCGTCACCGCTTCGGATGTCGGCCTCGGCTCGGTCACCAACGATGCGCAGACCAAGGCCGCGGTGGTGCCCAACACCGCGCCTTCGGCTGGACAGGTGCCGGTCGGCAACGCCGGCGGGACCGCCTATGCACCACAGAGCCTCAGCCAGGACTGCACATTGGCATCAACGGGCGTGGTCACCTGCACCAAAACCAACAACGTGTCCTTCGCTGCGTCCGCTACAACCGACGCCACAAATGCTGGCAATATCGCGAGCGGCACACTGCCGGCAGGGCGTATGCCGGCCCTCACGGGCGACGTCACCAGCTCCGCCGGTGGAGTCGCTACGACGGTCGCGAACATCCCCACGGCGACTCCAGCGGCGGGCACGATCGTCCACTCGAACATCGCCGCGCCGTCGAGCCCAACGTCCGGCAAGGTCGCTGTTTACTCAGACTCGACCGACCTTAGGTTCCACGATAAGAACGCTTCCGGAACCGTAGGGACGACCGTCGTAGCCGACACCGGGGCCGCTTCCAACTTCCTTACGGCCGTCTCGCCTGCCGGCGTCATCTCGAAAACGCAGCCTGCGTGCGCCGACCTGTCGAATGGCGCGGCTTCCTGCTCCACGGACACGACCAACGCCGCGAACATCGCGAGCGGGACGTTGCCCGCCGCGCGGCTCCCGAATCCATCCGCGACCACGCTGGGGGGCACGCAATCGCTGGCCTCGGTCGCGAGCAAATGGATAAACACCATCTCTACCTCTGGCGTGCCCAGCGCGACGCAGCCTGCGTGCGCCGACCTGTCGAATGGCGCGGCTTCCTGCTCCACGGACACGACCAACGCCGCGAACATCGCGAGCGGGACGTTGCCCGCCGCGCGCATGCCGGCACTCACCGGCGACGTGACTACTTCGGCTGGCGCCGTGGCCACCACGATCGCCGCGGCTGCGGTCACGAGTTCCAAGATGGCGATCGGCGCTGCGGGCGGTCGCTCGAGCGCGACCGTGGTCACGGCCACGAACCCGAGCGCCACGGCTTCGCTGATGGCGTTCACCATCACGGCCGGCACGTTCAACACGGTCGACAAGGTCATCCACGCCAAGGGCAGCGGGACCTACACCACCCAAGCTACGCAAACACCGACGATAACCATGTCTCTCGCGCTCTGTGCCGTCTCCGGCTGCGGCTCGGGGACGGTGATCACGCTCTGCACCTTCACCACCGCTGCGACCACGGGCGGCGTGACCAACACCTGGCATCTCGATGGCTTGTTCGGCACGGCCGCGACCGGCGCCAGCGGGACGCTCGAGTCGCAATGCCAGCTCTTCACTCAGCTCGGCGCCACCGGCGGAGTGCTAACGCCGGAATCGCGCACCACGGCGAACACGGCCGTGTCTAGCGCGATCGACCTTACCGCGCAGACGTTCCTCACCTTCCGCGTGCTGATGTCGACCGCGAACGCCTCGAACAACGTGAAGCAACGTCTCGGCGCGTGGATACCGGCGAGCTAGATGGCCACCCCATTCGACAGCGCCGTGTTCGACGTGGGCGTGTTCGATATTGAAGCGCCGCGTCCCAGTACCTCTCGCCCGCCTAGGTTCACGTTCGAAGGCGTACGGAACTCGGTTGGCGGCGAAATCACGCACGCCCAGCAGCTTGCGGCCACGTTCGAGACCATCGTTTCGCGGTTGGAGAGTTAAAGGAGAAGCATGGATCCGGTCATCCTCTATCTGCGCAACGACCAAGTCGAGACGCTCGTTGGTTTCAAAGACGCGGAGACCGGCGACTATCTCAACGACGCCACACTCACGGCCACGCTGCTGGATCCGGAACTCGAACCGGTGGCAGCCTTCACCGGCCTTGAACTGGTCTACGTCGCGGCCTCGAACGGCAACTACGAGCTCACCGTCACCGCCGACATGCTGCTCCGCCCGATCGCGGGCACGTCGCCGGTCGAGACGGAGGACCTGTCCGCGGGCGCAGGCTACTCGCTCGATATCACGCAAGCTTCCGACCCGCACTTCCACGTCCGCCTGGATTCAAAGGTGGACTACCGGCGGTCATAACTTATGAATCTAGCGAAGCTCACTGACGTGAAGGCTTGGCTCTCGCTCGCCGAGTCCGATGATGATCCGCTGCTCGCGCGGCTGATCACCGCGACCAGCGCGGACGTGCTCGGCGCCATCGGGCGCCCTGACCTCGCGCCCGCAGCGGATTACAAAGAGATCCGCTCCGGCTCAGACAACACGGGGCGCGGATATTACGGCAGCATCGGTGACGCTTCGTTGCTCACGCGGCCCAACCAATATCTGCCCGGCTCTCAGGAGATGTTCCTCGCGCACTTCCCGGTGAACAGCATCACGAAACTCACCGTGGACGGAACCGAGGTCACGGCTTCGGCAGACGGCATCGCTCCGGGCTACTGGTTCGCCGCGGACCTGCCGGCGGAGCAGCGCAACTCCATCCGGCTCATCGGTTCTGTGTTCTCGCGTTTCAGCCAGGTCGTCATCGAATACAACGCCGGGTATGCGAAGGTCCCCGGGGACATCGAGCAGGCGGTCATCGACTGGGTAGCGTACCGGTATCGTTCGCGGCAATTCATCGGGCAGAGTTCCAAGCATCTACAGACGGGCGAGACGGTGAGCTTCCAGGGGATGCTCATGCCAGCTTCGACGCAAGCCGTCATCACGCGCTATGCCCGCGAGCGGGTGAACGTGTGAGACTGAAGTTCGAGGTCGATGCGTCCGGCATACCGAGTCGAGTTGAGACGGTAAGGCTCAAGGTCCTCCGCGCCATCAAGCTCGGGATGCGCGAAAGTATGAGCGTTGTTGCCGCCGCGACCGCCGGGAAAGTTCATTCTCGGACAGGGCAGCTAGCCGCCGCGATCATTAAGAGCGTGCGCGTTCGGCAGACAGACATTGAAACCGTTGGTTCTATTTCCGGGGACGTTGGTAGGAAGCACGTCGGCCTTTGGTTAGAAAAGGGGACGCGGGCGCACCTGATTGGCAGGCGCACGAGTGGCTTCAGCTCGACACTCATCACTCAGCTTTTTAATGGCAACCAGCGGCCCGTAAGACTTCACCCTGGCCAGCCGCCACGGCCATTCATGAACCCAACCCTGCAGGCATTGAAGGGCGAGATTCAGTCCCGCATCGCAGCACGCATCGATGAGGCCCTGGCCAATGAGCATTAACCGCGAAGAGATTTGGGCTGCACTGCTCGCGCGTTTAAAGACCGCGTTGGCAAATAAGTTCAAGATCATCAGTCGCCGGCACGTGATGCCGCCTGACCTGGCGCCGGCGCAGCAACCAGCTCTCTTCCTCTGCCAGACAGGCGAGCTTCGCAGCCAGCTTCCGGAACGCACTGACGGCACACTGAAGCTCGAGGGCGTCCTCATCGTCTACCTGACGGATACCAACGCGAACCCTGTACCCGGCAGAGAAGGCAAGCTCGCGGTAACGGAACTGAATGACCTTCTCGCCACGATAGAAGATGCGATCGCGCCTGATGTTGAAGGCGAGTTACAGACTCTCGGTGACCTCTGCTATCGCTGCTGGATCGAAGGCAATACTGAGATGGAAGCCGGCATCATCGGCCAGCAGCTCGTCGCCGTGGTTCCCATCAACATCGTCATCCCTTTCTAGGCCCATTCCCAACCGTTTCCAATACACCTCCAAGGAGAAAAGCAAATGGACAACAAACAGTATGGCACCGGTGCCGTGTATATACTCGGCCCGAATGTGGCCCCGCAGAAGCTCGGGATCCTCCAGGAGGTCTCGCTCAGCTTCAAAGGGACGATCAAGAAGCTATATGGCCAGGACCAGATGCCGGTCGATTCCGGCCGGTCAAACATCGACGTCACGGGCAAGGCGAAGCTTGCTGACCTCAACGTCGATCTGATGAACGCAGTCTTCTTCGGCGCTGCGCCGTCCGAAGTCGGCGCGAAGACGGCCATCGATGAGCAGCAAACCATCGGCGCGCTCGGCTCCCCGGTATTGGATCTGACCGTCACCGTGGACCATGGCGATGACTTCGACAAGGACGCTGGCGTTGTTCTCAAGGGCGGCGCCCGCCTGAAGGTCGCCACTTCCGCGCCCGACGAAGGCGAGTACTCGGTCGATGAAACGACCGGCACCTATACCTTCGACAGCAGTGCCGCTGGCAAGGTCGTGATCATCAGCTACGTATACAACGATGCAGACGCTGGCAAGACCGTCACCATGTCCAACCAACCAGCCGGTGATTCACCGGAAGTGCGGCTGCTGGTGTTCAATAAGCACCGCGGCAAGCGTTTCGGCGTGGAACTCAACAACGTGCAGTTCACCGACATCTCCATCGCCTCGAAGCAGGGCGATTTTTGGAGCGCAGATGTGAGCTTCGACGCCTTCTGCGACGATTCCAACGAACTCGGCAACCTCTACGGCGACTAGATAGCCGCAGGGGGTTGCATTAAACCGCGCATGCACGCGCAAGAGGAGAAACGAAGCGATGGAGCAGGCGAAGTACGAGGGCGAGAAGGTATTCATGGACGGCCGAGACTGGGTTGTTCCCAGTCTCGGCGTCTACGACTTTAAGCAGAACTACAGCAATCTGGTGGACTACGAGAAGAGCATCAACGTAGAGAATGCTGGCGACAAGATCTTCGAGGTTGCGCCGATTCTGTACCTTGCCTTCAAGCGCAATTATCCGGAGATCACGCTAGAGAAGTTCATCGACATGGTGGACCTCGCCGCCTTCCAGAAAATCTATCAGGCAGTGCTCGCGCGGAGCGGCATGAAGAAGGCTGGCGCCGCGGGGGAAACGCACCCGGTGGCGAACCAGACTGGGGCTGGATCTACGGCACCATAGTCACCGCCACCGGGTGGAGTCTCGAGTACGTCGATGCGCTGGGCATGGATCGGGCGCTCGAATACCTCGGCTACATGCGCGACGTGCTTCCTTCTCACCTGGTCCTGAACGCCGTGCACTTCCCGGACCGGAAAAAGCGGAGCGTCAGCAGCACGGCGGATGGCGAAGACGGGCCTTCCATCTCGAGAGAGATGGCGCACGGTTTGGGAGCGCCCAAGCGCTGGCCCAATCACCTGCGGGAGGTAGCGGAGTGGGCGGAGAAGGAACTCAGCGGATAAGAAGGTAGATCAGCCAGCCGCCGAGCGGCACTAGAAAGAACCACAGCAATATCTTGTTGACGATGTACTGCGCGCTGTCGCTTGGATTCCCCTCAGGTCGCAGGATACTCGCCTGTGGTTCCTCGGTGTGTTCTGTTTCGTAGTCGTGAAAGATGGTCTGCATAAGGACAGAATCCTACCCCCATCCTGCTGGCAAGTCAAAAAACAGCCCAAAAAAGAGGGTTACTAACTAATGTCCGATGTCCGCATTGCCGCGATCCTCGACCACAGCCTCCTGAGCCTCGGGCTAAATGAGACTGTCGCCGACGTGAAGAGCGCGACCTCTCAGATGCAGGTCCACTTCAATGAAGTGGCCAGCACGGCGGAGCTGAGCGGCCGGCGCATGTCGAGTGCGATGCGCCAGTCTGGCACGGAAGCGCGCGGCTCTCTCGCGCTTCTTGGTGAAGAGGCTGGCTTAAAAATGCCGCGCCATATCAGAAATTTCGTGGCCGCGCTTGGGCCGGTGCAGGGCGCACTCTCGGCTGCATTCATCCCGCTGGCGATCGTCGGCATGATTGCCGTTCTTAAAAACGCTGGCGACGAGCTAGGGAAGTTCATCGCCGACACCTTCATCTATACCGATGCGGAGAAGGCCAAGCTTGCGGCTATCGTTGCTTCAAATCGTGTCCTCGCGGAGCACGCGCAGAAGATAAAGGACCTCGCGGCGGCCTATAGCACCATCGGTCAGTCCGGTTCGCGCAAGCTGGAGACCGAGACTGGTGACCTGGCCGACAAGATGCTGAAGCTTCGACTCCAGTCGAACGATGTACTGAACAGCCTCTATTGGTTGCGGCTGGAGAATAAGGCTGGCAGCGAGGAAGCTGGCCGTTATGCCGAGAAGCTCGCGCTGATCACTTCCAACATGGCGCTACTCCAACAGCAGATAGACAACAGCGCCAAGGAGGCGGACGCGAGCAAAAAAGAGGAGGGTATATCCGCTGCGCAGGGCGCCGCCGAAGCCGAGAAGCGCGTCTGGGATGCCCGCATTCAGCTTGCCGAGTCCTATCTCAAGGCCAAAAAGGAACTCGAGGGAATCTCAGCCCGCGACGAACTCGCAGCGCTGGAGAATATCGAGGAGTTGAAGTACGAAGCTGAGAAACGCTCGCTGCAGAAGCGTCTCTCGCTTACCGGCGCTGAACTACAGGACCACCCTGAGCAGGTTGCTTCATACCGCACGCTCCAGGGCCAGTTGGAGGCACTCGAATATCAGCACGCCGCGCGCATGAAGGACATTTCCACGACTGCACAGAAGGCCAGCAATGCAGAAAGCAACGCCCTCGCGGTTGCGAACCAGATTAGCCTAAGTCATCATCTCGAAGGCCTGCAGCAGAGTGTTTTCGCGGCGGGCACGAAGGCGAGCCTCAACGCGCTGCGCATCAACAATGAATTCGCGCAAGCCGAACTGGATTACAAGGCCGCGCTCGCCGAGCAGGAGTATCAGCTTCGGCGCGAGGAAGCGGAGCGCGATGTTGCCGAAGGCCGCATCTCGCGTACTCAGGCTCTGGCTATCGAGAAGAAGTACCTCGATGACGCCTATCAGGCCCTCGTTATCGCCACGCGCCGCAAACTCGCGTTCCTGAACCAGAATGACCCAGACTATCCGCTGCAAAAGCAAAAGCTGGAGCAGCAGATCGCCATCGCCGATCGCAAGCGCCACCAGACGGAAGAGCAGCTCGAGCGGCAGCACGAGGGAAGGATGGTGCAGATCATCAAGGGCTGGCAGCAGGCCATGGCATCCGGATTCCAGACCGCGATCGATGGCATGATCCGCGGGACACAGTCTCTGGCGCAGGGTTTCAGCGAGATCCTACTGTCGATGCTCGATGTCTTGGTGGGGACCCTCGGGCAGATGCTGGCGCAATGGATCACCACGTACATCATCATGAAGATATTTGGGCAAGCGACTACGCAGGCGACAGCCCAATCGCAGATCTCAGCGGCGGCTGCGGTTGCCGGCGCGAACGGCGTGGCTTCCATGGCTGGGGCGCCATTCCCCATCGACCTCACCGCGCCGGTTTTCGGCGCGGCTATGTTCACCGCTGCCAATCTCTACCGCGTGTTCAGGTTCGCAAAAGGCGGGCTTGTACCTGGCTTCGGGAATGGCGACACGGTGCCAGCATTTTTGACGCCGGGCGAGATGGTGCTGCCGAAGGAACTGAGCCGGGCGGTCGTGAACATGGCGCACGAAGGTGGCGATGGTTTTGGCGGCGGGCGAGGCGCACATATGACATATGCGCCGAAGATCGCTGCCCTGGATGGGAAGAGCGTGGGCCGCGTCCTGCGCTCAAACAACAAAGAGGTAATGCGCGAATTCAAGCGCCTCACGCGCGGTGGCGTTCGCTTCCGGCTCGCCTAAGATTCGGAGAAGGCGCGGAATGAGCCATCGTGTTTTACGCGGATGCCTCCAATCACTTCCGAATTTCCAGGGGCTAGAGACAACACTTTGTTGCTATCAGCCCAGCGCGTGATCTGGCCCCAGTTCGTTTCGTCCTCCGGTTTTACGTTACCGCTGATGTCTACCTTCGCGACCTCTGGGCCGTACTGATCGCTGACTATGGTGGTTTCTTTCCGCAGGCTGAAGGAAACCCTGACGAAGGCGATTCCATCGCCGATTCTGGCGCTGCCAGCCGTCTCCCACACATTGACTTCACGCTTCGACATAGCTGGAGTCTACAGCAAGCCCCACAGGAGCTTGAATGCCCGACGTGATCTTTCCGAAGCTGCGCGGCATCAAGTGGGGGACGCGGCTCGCTCCCAACTTCAACACCACGCGCATGAAGTCCCACGCCGGCTCCGAAACCAGCTTCTCCAACCAGCAGCAGCCGCTGTGGAAGATCACCTTGGAGTACGAGTTCCTCTCCGAGAAACAACCGCCACCGCCCAACGAGACGACCGAGGACCCGGTCTATTCCGACCTCGACACCCTGCTGGGCTTCTTCTGCGCGCGCCGCGGCGCCGGCGGCAGCTTCCTCTTCACCGGCGTGAACGAGATCGATCTCGCGCGCTTTGCCGTGAGCGGCGGCAAGCTCGGCGTGGGCGATGGCGATACGACCGACTTCCAGCTCGTGCGCTCCATCGGGCCGGAGTTCAACGAGATCATCCAGAACCCATTCGGCGTCCCCACGTTCTATCTGGATGGCGAGGAAGTCGCCGCCGAGGATGTCGAGGCCGTGGGCAATGGGCTGTATCGCTTTTCGGAGGCCCCTGGCGCAGGGTCGCCCGTGACCAATCCGGTCGTCACCGCCGATTTCACCTTCGCCTACCTGTGCAAGTTCGATGACGACCAGATCGAGCTGGCGAACTTCATGGCCTACTTCTGGGAGTTAGGCTCTGTTCCTTTGATAACCGTGAAGAAAAGATAAAAGGTTCAAAAGCAGGAATTGCCATGCGCCCTCCGCCACAAGAGAAGTGCCTTGGCACCGGCACGTGGCGCTGGCTCTGCTGGTGTACACCGTGCAAAGTCTGGCAAGTGACGTACCTGGAGAACCTCTACCGGAGAACAAGATGACCTGCGGCACCAAGAAGGCGCTCTTTCACGGATTCATGGCCGTTGCTGCCGCGCTCGAGTATCGCAGCTCCGCCGCGCCGTTCCGCAAGCACCTGTGCGGCGCGTGGCTCGGCTTCCATCTCGCCTGCGTGGCCGACGATATCCGCGAGCACCTCGCCGAAACTCGCAACTCGGTACTCGGCACTCGGTACTCGGCATGAAATCCAACGACCCCGACCTGATCGCCCATCTGCTCCAGGGCGGCACGAACAAAGACGGCCACTTCATCTTCGCCGAGCTCTACACCATCGAGCTGCTCTCCGGCGACGTGTTGCGGTTTACCTCAGCCGATGGCGACGTCACGCACGGCGGCAACACCTGGCTCGCCGGCCCGCTCGAGATCTCGCGCGGTACCACGCGCAGCGCCGTGGGCTTCGAGGTGGACGACCTGCCGCTCGATATCGTCAGCGATGGCGAGACAGTCATCCTCAACGGCTACAGCCTGCAGAAGCTGATGCAGCTTGGCTTCATGGAGCATGCTCAGGTCACCATCGAGAAGCTCTACTTCGAAACATGGGGAGCCACGCCGCCGTGGGACCCGTTCGTTGTGTTTTACGGACGCTGGGCCTCGGCAGAGATCGGATGGCTGCGCTGCAAGGCGGAGATAAAGTTCGGCGAGGAGCTGCACCAGCCGTGGCCGCGCCGCCACGTGGGCGCGAGCTGCGCTTTTGTGGTGTTTGATGCGGATTGCACGTTAGACCGCGAAGACTTCCGCACCGATGTGACGGCTGAGGCCGGCTCCACCACCATCAAGCTCTACTCGGCGGCGGACCTGAGTTCGCAGCCGGCAGGATGGTTTCCGCTCGGCTACGTCCGCGCGCTCACCGGGTTGAACGCTGGCCTCTCGATGTCCATCAAGGCGCAGGGGCCAGGCTACGTGGTGCTCGATGCGCCGCTGCTGGTTGCTCCCGGCGTGGGCGATACCTTTGCCGTGTACCCCGGCTGCGCCAACACCATGGACGCCTGTGATTCGAAGTTCGACAACTTGGCAAACTACGGCGGTCAGCCGAACGTTCCCGTGCCTGAGACCGCGATCTGACAGACGGGCATAACCTCAGCCTGCAAACGGAAAAATGATGAGCGGTTGCGAAGAAAAAGACGCGCGAGCTCGCGTGGTCGCCGAGGCGCGCTCGTGGCTCAACACGCCTTACCGCCACATGGCGCGCGTGAAAGGTCAGGGCGCCGATTGCGCCATGTTTCCCCTCGAGGTTTATGCCTCACTCGGACTCATCATCCGGCCCGAGGTGCCGTATTACCCGCTCGACTGGCATCTGCACCGCTCCGCCGAGCGCTACCTCGATATCGTGCGCGCCCTCGCGCGCGAGGTCGCCGCGCCCTGGGGTTCTGACATAACGCCGCGCACCCCGCTGCCGGGTGACTTCTGCGTCGTGAAGTTCGGGCGTGCATTCGCGCACGGCCTGATCGTAATTGCCTGGCCGGAGTGCATGCACAGCCACCTCTCGCACGGCGTCGTCTACGTGAACGCCGAGCAGGATCCCCAGCTCTTCAATCGGCCAATGAAGGTCTTCAGTCTCTGGGCTGAAGAGCGGGGGCCGGGAAACGCTCCAGGACGCCCTGTGGAGGGCGAACAGGCGGCAAAGCCACCGAAGGACACCGGCGAGCCGCAAGCCCTACAGGGGCGAACTGGCGGCGAAAGCGCCCCCTCAGAGAGGCCGGTCTAGATGTTCGGATCCGGAAAAGGCGGGGGCGCGAACGGCGCCGCGCAGAAGCCCTCCCTGCTGACGGCCATGCGGATACAGAGTTCGGTCGAGGGCGAGCTGATGAAGGTCCTCGCCGGGACGAATCGGCTCAAGCTTACTCTGCTCGGCGACTGGGACTTCAAAGCCATCGCCCACACCGAGACGCAGCAGGTCGGCGGCAAAGGTTTTGGTGGCGGCGGGCAGGCGATGTCGCAGACCACCTACACCTACCAGTCCGCCGTCCTCGGCTTCCTTTGCCTCTGCCCGAAGGACCTGCCACTCGATGCCTTGGGCGAGATCTGGGGAACGCAGGGCAAGACCGGCTCGCAGCAGGCCACGGAAGAATATGTGCTTGCCGGCGTCACGCAGGCCGTGGTGCAGGCGGCGAACTATACGCAGGACCGTGGCGTGAGCGTCTCCACCGCGGTGGAGCATGACTACCTCGACTACGGCGATCCCGATGGTGATGGCCACATCAGCTTCACCGACTGGGTGCCGATGAAGAAGGTGACCGGTTCGCCAGCCGCCGGCGAGTACAAGCAGGTCGGCGGCACCTACACCTTCAACGCTGCCGATATCGGCAAGACGGTCCGCATCAGCTACAGCTACAACATCCCCGCGGCGGATAACCAGCCCACACAGCCGCCGGTGTTGAAGAACTTCACGCTGCTCAAAGGCACGCGGCCGCAGACGCCGTGGAGCTACCTGACGTCGAAGCATCCTGCCGACGCTCGCAACTATGCCGGCCTCGCCCTGGCGGCGAACGATAAGACGGACCTGGGCAGCTCCGGGACGCTGGAGAATTACAGCTTCGAAGCCATCAGCTCGAGCCGCATCGGCGGCGGCAACATGGATGCTGCCATCGACACCATCCTGCACATCGTGCTCGATGATCCGCACACCGGTTGCGGCGTTCCCAGTTCCATGCTCGATGATCTGTCGCAGGCGCGCGCAGCCACGATGGCGGGCGGGCTCTTCTTCAGCCCGGTATTCGGCCAGTCACAATCCACCGCGGCAGACGAGCTGCACCCCATCCTCGATGCCGCGAACCTGGCGGCCGTGCGCCGCGGAAAGAAGTGGGCGTTCATCCCTTACGGGGAGCGCACCCTGGCCGGCTGGGGAGAGATCTATACCCCGGACACCGCGCCGCTGATCGACCTGACCGAAGATGACTTTATCGCCGAAGAAGGCGAGCAGCCGATCCGGGTCGAGCGCAAGTCCGCGCTCGAGCGCAAGAACATCATCACCATCGAGTTCCTCGACCGGGCGAACGATTACAACCCGCGTCCGATCGCGCACCAGGATGCGGCCAGCGTCTTCCAGTTCGGTAAGCAGCCGGAAGATAAGCGCACCTGCCACTTCATCTGCGAGGCCGATGTAGCCGCGCGCGTGGCCAACCATCGCTGCCTGCGTTCGGTGCACGTAGGCGACACGTATCACTTCACGCTGCCGGCGGCCGGGTTTTCTGACCTGCTCGAAACCATGGAGAAGGTCCGGGTGCCGCGCAAGTTCATCAACGGTGACCCCTCGGATACGGAGATGGTCGCGGTTCGCATCAACGACATCGAGGAGGACCCTGAGACCGGGCATCTGAACTTCGCCTGCGAGAATGCTCCGTTCGGCACTGCGACCGCAACGCTTTACGGCCGTCAGGCGCCGGATGGGTTCTCGGGCTCGGCCGATGCCGACCCCGGCAACGTGAACGCTCCCATCATCTTCGAAGCCACCGATCGGTTGAGTCTCTCTGGCGGCTACGAACTTTTGTTCGGCCTCTGCGGTTCCGACCCGAACTGGGGTGGCTGCATCATCTGGGCGTCCGACACCGGCGACAGCTTCAAAGTAGCCGGCGAGCAGGCGGGCAAGGCGCGCATGGGCGTGCTGATGGCCGACCTGGCGGCGACTGCAGACCCTGATACCACCGGGACGCTCGACGTGGACCTGGCGCAGTCGCTGGGCGAGCTGCTGAGCGGCACAGATGACGACCGCGATGATTTCCGCACCCTCTGCTGGATTGAGGGCACCGCCGGCCAGTACGAACTCATCAGCTACAAGACGGCCACGCTGGTAAGCGGGAACCGGTACCAGCTCACCAGCCTTCGCCGCGGCGTGTTCGGCACTCCAGTGCTCGCGCACACCACGGGACAGAAGTTCCTGCGCTTGGATCAGGCGGTATGCGTCATCGGCTTCGAGCCGCAGGATGTGGGGAAGACGGGCCACTTCAAGTTTGCCAGCTACAACGTGTGGCGGCGGCGCATCCAGTCCACCGCAGATCTGGATGAGTACACCTACGCCATCACCGGCCGGTTGCACAACTTCTTTAAATTCGTCGCCAACGATTGCACGGTGGATTCGATCGGGACGGGAGGCCCTCCATTCACCGCGGCGACCGTGCGCTGCTATGGCAAGACGGCCGGCGTTCCCACAGTGGGCGCGGACATCAACTTCAAAAAGGATGACGGCATTACGCAGACCCATTCGGCTGCCAGCTTCGCGGGCAAGGCGCTGTCTACGCGCTACTGGGCTCTACTCAGTCCGGTTGATTGGGCCATCTACCTGCTGACCAGCTATGCCCAGGTCGTCACCGCGATGGGGTATGGCCACATCGTGCTCGGCGACACCATCACGCCTGACGCCGCCGGCGCTGGCGGGTCATCCGGTGGTGGCGGCGGCGGCTTTGGTGGCGGCGGTGGCGGCGGTGGCGGTGCCGGCGGCAACCTCAACTAAATCAACTGCTCAATCTCAGGAGACCCATGAAGAAGCTTTGCCTCTTCCTCGCACTGGTGTGCATGCCCGCGTTCGCGCAGAACTTCACCGCCGTGACCGCGTCGAACATCCAAAACGCCAAGGGCACGCCGTTGCCTGCCGGGCAGGTCTGCTTCCTCGGCACCAACAAGCTCGACGTGGCGGTTAACTTCTCCGCCGGCGGCGGCGGCATGGTCGTCACCAAGCCGGTCTGCGCCGGCGTGACGAACGGCGCGATCGCAGGCGGCTTCCAGGTCGCCAACCCGGCCGAGACGGCGCCCGCGGGCATCTACTACCACGTCACGGTAAAAGACACGAACACGCAGCAGATCATCGTGAATCTGAAGCTGGTGCAGTTCTCCGGCGCCACCTTCAACTTCGATAACTACATCCCCAACGTCGGCCAGGTGGTTCCGCCGTCGGGCGCGTCGATCAATGGACCGTTGGGCGTGAATGGCAACCTCAGTGTCACCGGAACGATCACCGGTACGATGCCCTTTGTGGTGGTTACGAATCCGAGTGGCGCGCAGGACATCGTGCGCGGCAACTGGGTCTCGCGCATTGGTGGCACTGCTGCCGGGACGGGAGACTTCGAGGCCCGTTCCGCCATCACCACGCACGCCCATTACGGCTTCCTCGATTCTTCCACCTTGAATCTTCCCGCAGGAGCCACAGGCCATGCCAGCTTCGCTTCCAACATCACAGTAGCCACGTCAAACGCCGCTGACCATCATCATTCCTTCCAGGCCATCGACACCTTCAATGCCGGAGCTGGATCGCTGGCCGAGGGCACTAGTTTCTTCTCCCATCCGGCGATGAATAACGCCAGCATCGCCACTTTTGCGCACTTCTGGGCACTGGACCCTACCGGTACTGGATCGGGGCCAGCGATCCAGCAAGGTGTGCTATGCGGTGATCTTACCCGCGGTACGGTTAATTTCTGCGTCTACCAGCTCGGCCAGCAGCCCAATCACTTCAATGGAAAACTTGAGCTGGGTACTGGCGGGAACTACATAGGCTACAACTACAGCGATGGCGCGACCGACATCTACACCCGCACCGGATTCCCCGGAACCCGCTTCTGGACCGTCGGCAACACGCACCGGCATTGGGACATCTCGGCAGAGTCCGGAACACTCCTACACGTCAATGACGGCGTCTGCGAGACGCAAATCCCATACGGCGGCGGGAATTTCTGGCTGGGCGCATCGTCTGGCTGCGCCGGGGCGGGTGCGAGTTTGTTTTACGACGGGAGTACTGGTGTATTTACGACTTCCGTATTCACGGCTGGCACTGGATTCCGCCAAGGGACGATGACCGCCGGGCGGGTGCTACGCTCAAACGGAACGAACTTCGTCTCCGCGCAGCTGGCTTGCGCCGACCTGTCGAACGGCGCTGCCTCCTGCTCCACCGATGCTACCAACGCCGCGAACATCGCGAGCGGACTGCTCGGCCTCGCGCGTGGCGGAACGCATACCGACCTCTCGGGGACCGGAGGTGCGAGCAAGGTCCTGAAGCAGACTTCTGTCGGCGGCGACCTCACGGTCGCGCAGCTGGCGGCTGCGGACTTGTCGAACGGCACGACCGGTTCGGGTGCGGTAGCGCTTGCGACTTCTCCATCAATCACCACCCCTGACTTGATCGGGACCGCTACGAACAACAACGCAAACGCGGGGAGCGTGGGGGAGGAGATCAAGTCTGTGCTGACGCAGGCCTCGGAGATTACCTTGACCGCCGGTGTAGCCGCGAACGTTACCAGCATGAGCCTGACGGCGGGAGACTGGGAGGTGATGGGCGCCGTTGACTATGAGTTTGGCGCGACCACCAGTTACACGTACCTGATCGCAGGCATCAGCACGACCTCGGCAACGTTTGGGCCGCAGGACAGCAACTTCGCATTTGAAACTGCCGCGACCATTCCGACTGCCACGATAGCGCAAACGTGGGCTGTGCCCACGGTTCGGTTGAGTCTTTCGGGAACGACCACGGTGTATCTGGTGACACAAACAGGGTTCACTGTCTCGACGCTGAAGACCTACGGTACGCTTCGAGCGCGGAGAGTGCGGTAAAGGTTTGCGGTGCATTCGAAGAGGCATCGGTCGCGGAGAACGTGATGCCGAGGCCCTGAATTAAGAGAATGAATCCTGAGTCAGCGGCACTGTAGTTTCTTCGTGGCTCCCTTCGGGGAGCCTTTCCTATTTCGCCGAAGGAGACCTCCAGTGAAAAGAAAGTTACAGGCGCGCGGCGGGGCTGCCGCGGCTGCCGCGGCTGCCGCAGCCGTCACGGCCGCCACGGCCGCCACGACAGCAGCAACGGCCTCAGCAGCAGCCACGGCGGTCGCCTCGGCAGCAACGGCCGCAGCTGCCACGGCAGCTACCACGGCCGCATCGGCTGCCACGGCAGCAGCAGCAGCCACGGCGAACCTTGCTGCGACGGTCGCGGAAATCAACGTTCGTACTC
Source organism: Acidobacteriota bacterium (assembly GCA_030774055.1). NCBI lineage: Bacteria > Pseudomonadati > Acidobacteriota > Acidobacteriota bacterium. The sequence goes on along the minus strand of JALYLW010000037.1, from coordinate 2,701 downwards.
TACGCATGGAAACGGCCCTGTTCGGCCCTCCGGAGCAACCCGGCCTGGGGGCCATTCTCCGCATCGAGTCGCGCCTGGAAATTCAGGCGAGCCAACTGACGGAAGTGGCTAGGGTAAATGCCGGTCCCCGCCTAGATACCTTGGACCAGCGAATGTGGGCAGCCCTCATCGCGGCTCTGGCATCATGCGCGGCGGCGGCGTGGAGCTTCATGCGTGGGTTGAAATGACCCTACTCGAGGCCGGCAAGCAGCGCTAAGGAGAGAACATGGAGCTAGTGGTCCAACGCGAACGCTCGACGGCCAACGCCACACCCGGCAAGCTTTACGCCGATGGCACTTTCATGTTCTTCACGCTCGAGGACACGGTCCGCGAGATAGCCGGCGTCCCGGTGGAGCAGTGGAAGATCCCGGGCAAGACGGCCGTGCCGGCAGGTCGCCGCCGCATCATCCTGAGCCAATCGCCAAGGTTCTCCGCGAAGAAGCCATACAGCGATCTCGCCGATGGCCGCGTGCCAGAGATCCTGAACGTTCCCGGGTTCATCGGTATCCGTGCGCACATCGGCAACTCGGCCACGGACACCGACGGCTGCCTGCTCGTTGGCAAGCAACGGCTCGATGCCGAGTGCATCCTGCGCTCCCGCGAGGCCTACAAAGAACTCGTGAACCTGCTGCTCGCAGCCGAGAAGCGCGGCGAAGAAGTCTGGATCACTTACAAAAACCCGTGATAGGGCGGCGAAAGGGAAGACCTAAATGAACCACGTTACGAACATCATCGGCGACCCGTACTTCTGGGGGCTTGTGTTCGCGTACTGGACGTTCTCCTCCGCAGTTGGCGCGCTGGTGAGTCCGAAGCCGACGAGCAGCGATTTCTATCGCTGGGCGTTCACCTTCCTGAACACACTGGCTGGCAATATCTCCCGCGCCTTCGCCTCGAAGATCCCCGGAGCTGATTCCGTTGTCCCGCCGGTACAGGCGGCGATGGCGAACGTTGACCGTGCAATTGCCAATCTGGGGGCAGCCCAAGAGGTAGCGGTGGACGCGGCGACTACGGCGGCGAAGTCAGAAGCGCAGGCGAAAAAGGACGCGGCCGCGGCAGAAGCGAAGAATGGCGATAGCAAATGAAGATCCTCAAGGCAATCCTGATGGCGAGTGCCATCTTCGCCCTGGCCTCGCTCGGCGCGCTCTTCCTTGAGCTCCGCGCCACTGTCACGACCAGCGAGGCGAAACTCAACGCCGCGCTCGACCACGTCGATGTAGTGATCGGGCACCTCGACGAGGCGGCGAAGCAATCCGTGAACGTGTCGCGTGACACCAGGATCAACCTCGTCCACCTTGACAGGAACCAGCAGCAGCTCAAGCGGGAACTTTCTGCCTTCATCGCGCATACCGACAGGAACATCAACGGAGCTGGTGGAGTTCTATATCAAACGGCCATCACCATGCAGAAAGTCGGCGAGGATGCCGACCAGCTCTCCGCGTCCGCCACGCCGCTGCTCGACCATGCGGACATGGTCCTTCTCCATGCCGACGACATCGTTAAATCGCCAGCGGTAGCGGGCAGCCTGAAAAACATCGAGGAAGCCACCGGCGAATCCAGGCGCGGCGTGAAGTCCGCCGCGGACTCGATGGAAGAAGTTCGGCAAGCCATCCACGAGATGCGCAATCCGCCGAAGCGAACGAAGAGCCAGCGCATCCTCGACTGGATCGTCCGCAACATCATCGGCAGCGCCATTCAAGGTTCTGTCAGGAGGTAGTAAACGTGAAGAAGAAGCTCGTTGTCCTGTCGCTCGTCCTGTCGCTCGTCCTGCTCTTGGCCGGCTGCCAGAGCTGGGAGAAGGCGACGTTCCAGACGCTTTCTGGATTCAAGGCAGCCGTCGACCAGGCGGTCGCAGATTACAACTCCGGGAAGATCCCCCGGACGAAGGCCAACGCCGAGCTCATCGAGAAAGCACGATCGCTCGACAAGACATCGGTGCAGGCCTTCTATCTCTATGCCGTCGCCAAGGTGCTCGGCGACCCGGAGAAGGACCTGCCAGCGAAGAAGCAGGCAGTCGCCGGCGCGATCGCCAAGGTGATCACCTTGGCGAAGGACATCAAGGCCCTGCTCGACCGGTTCGACCCGGGCTGGCAAAAGGCAGAGCTCGCCAAGCAGCGTGTCATCGAGGCGAAGTGGGAAGCTGAAGCCGTGCGCCTCAGCGTCGAGAGGACGCCGCGCTACACCGACAACCTGTTCGAAGAGCCGCGGCTCGTGACGTGCTGCGGGGAGGTGACCGTTGGTAACTAACCGAACCCCTAACACCACGTTCGCCGACAACTTCGATGATGCCGTGGCCTACATGACCGAGGCCTCGGCCGTTTCGAACCAGCTCATCGCACTGACCGGCGACAAGGATGCGGCCCTCCAGGCCGAGACCGTCGAGAGGATCGTGAACCTCTCGGCGCGGCTGGCGCAGGTCGCGGTGCGCGCTTATGGGAAAGCCTCCGGCGTCGAGATCACGCCCGAGGCCATCCTCGGACTGCTGCCCGACGAAACGCCGCTCGCTCCGCCCGACCAGGAATAACCAGGCAGCCCAGCTACTCGGGTCCCGAGTTCCCCGTCCGGATGCTCTGCCGGTCCCGAAGAACCTGTCGGCACCGGCGCGTCTCGATCAAGACGTTGCAGCAGCCGCTCATCGGGGGCGTAGAGCGGCGCGGCCTACCAC